>CAJBAP010000196.1 GCA_903950295.1 uncultured Rhodocyclaceae bacterium | reverse complement strand
TCTGGAAACTGCGACCATCCCGCGCCAGCAGGCCAAGACGCGCCGACAGCAGGCGCAACCGCAGGTTCTCGCGCAGGAAGAAAGTTTCGCGCGGCGACAGCAAGCCGGGGTCACCGATACCCTGCGGGTCGATCCGCTCGATGCGTACCAGTTGCCGCACCTCATGCCATAGATCGGCCAGCCAGGCCCGCGCCATCGCCTGCCAGTCAAAAGTCGGCGCTGGCGGGACGGCAATAATCGCCGCATCCGCCGTGTTGAGGGGAACGGCGGCAATGGGTTTGACGGCGATTGTCGGCGCGGGGCGCTGCTCGTAGGCCAGCGGCAGATTTGGCACGATATTCAAGATGGCCTCGAGCTTCATGGCAATACCCGGCACATCAGCACTCGGCAGCGCTCTCAGGCGCTCGATATCGCGGTTGATCAGCTTTCGCAGTGGCAGAAACTGCGGCTGACCGCTCTTCGCCAAACGTGCATCCGCACCCTGCAACACGATCAGGGCCGCCTCGACATTGCCGGCCAGTTGCAACTGCTGCACCGCCAGCGATACGTCCTGCTCGATCTCGGCCAGCAAACGCTCCTCGCGCACCCGCGAAAGCTCCTGGTACATCGTCTCAAGGGCCAACTGCTGGCTTTGCATTTCCAGCGCACGCGCTTCCAGCGCGCCCACCTTGGCCTGCAGCGCATCGAGCGCCTCGCGATTCTGTTTGGCGTTGGCCTGCGTTTCACGTTGCACGCTGTCGCTGTCAGTCAGACGGCGCGCCAACTCCTGACGTGTCGCTTCGAGGCGTTCGCTCCCCTGCCAGACCAGCCAGGTCAGCCCCAGTGCGGCCAGCAAGGCGATTCCGGCCAGCCAGAGGGCAAGACGGGGCGGCGCAGCGGAAACTTCCGGGGATGGCGGCTCGGCTGGGGCGATCAATTCTGTCGTGTTCGCTGAGGTATTCGATTCGGTCATGGCGATGAGAAATGGGCAACGAGCCCGGCGAGCAAACCGGCATCTGCCGGTCCCGTCAGGATAAGCTGTGTGAAGCCGAGTGCACGCGCCTGTTCTGCAATACGGGCATGCGGCACGAAGGTCGGTGTCTTTTTCAACCAACTCTGCCCGAGCTTGCCGACCATTTCGTACAGGTTACGCAGGCCTTCGCTACTGGTAATCGTGATGGCATCGAGCCGGTGCTCACTCCACAGCTTGAGCAGCGGGGCGGGGTCGATTGTCGGTTTGGCGCGACGATAGCAGGTGACGTAATCCACCAAAGCGCCGCGCGCTTTCATGCTGTCGCCAAACAGATCACGGCCACCGTCGCCGCGGAAAATGATGACGCGCTTGCCGGCCATCTCCTGCAACGGCGGCAACTCCAGCAGTGCCTCGGAGTCGAAGCGTTCCTGCGGCGCCAGCACATCATGGATGCCATGACGCGCCAGTGCCTGTTCGCTGCTATGACCGACCGTCGCCACATGCACGGTGCCAGGCCATTGCCGATATTCCAGCACCACTGCCAGCGCCTTATCAACGGCGTTCGGGCTGACGAATAGTGCCCAGTCGTACTGCTCGAGCCGGATGGCCGCGTCGAGCAGCGGCGCGGTGTCGGTCACATCCTCAATGGCCAAC
>CAJBAP010000195.1 GCA_903950295.1 uncultured Rhodocyclaceae bacterium | reverse complement strand
TCATCAATTCGAGCGAAACACCACGGCCGTGGTTGCCGTTGTCCGGCTTCACCACCACCGGCAGCCCGACTTCCTGCGCGGCCGCCCAGGCATCGGCCGGGTCATCGACCATGCGCCCCTCGGGTACCGGCACGCCACAAGACGACAGCAGGCTCTTGGTCAGGTCCTTGTCGCCGGCGATGCTTTCGGCGATGGCGCTGGTGCGGTCGGTTTCAGCCGTCCAGATGCGGCGACTGCGCGAACCGTAGCCCAGTTGCACGAGGTTGCCGTCATTGAGGCGAATATGCGGGATACGCCGTTCCTTGCTGCCGGCCGCATCGACGATGCTGGCAGTGCTGGGGCCGAGCATCTTGCGGTCGGCCAGCTCGTGCAGTCGTTTAACGGTGCCAGCAACATCGAAGGCGGTGTCATCGATGGCCGCCATCACCAAGTCACGGGCAGCGTGGAGCGCTTCATGCGTCACCTCCGGATGCCAGGCGCGCACGACCACCTTGTAGCGGCCTACCTGCGTCATGCTGCGCGCGCGACCGAAACCGCCGGGCATGCCGGCCTGATTCTGCAGTTCAAGCGTCACGTGCTCCATGATGTGCGCCGGCCAGGTGCCTTCTTCTAGGCGCTTGACGAAACCACCCTCCTCGCCATAACTGCACCGATGGGTATGCAAGGCCGGCAGCCAGGCGATCAGCCGCTCGTTGAAGCCCGGCAGGACATTGGAGGGGCATTCCTCCAGTTCACCGATATCGACCCAGGCTTCGAGAACCGGCCGGTAGGTCCACATGTTGGGACCACGCAAATGCACAATCTTGAGGAATTCGATGGATTTCATTTCGTTATGTTGTTTTGTTGAGCTTTCCGGACAAATTCAACGCACCACTCGCCAGAAAGCTGACGCTCCCGTGAAAATAAAAGTCGGCGCTGACGGGACGGCAAGCTTTATCATTCCCGCCGCACCAACCCTAATTTATTTCTTGTGACTGCTCCCGACACTTTACCCCAAGCTTGGCAAGGCGAGTTGCCTACCCTGACGCCCGACGAACAGCTGATCGCCTGGCTCGAGATCGACCTCGACGATCGCCTCGACTTCCGCCCCGGCCTGATCGCACTGACCAATCGTCGCCTGCTCACGCTCAAGGAATCCTGGCCTCTCGCCGGTGCGCTCACCCTGGCACATCACGACCATGCCGGCGTCGGTACGCTGGAACTCGAAGATGGCACCGGCCGTCTGGCCCGCTGGCGCTACACCCTCGGTCGCAACCCCGCCGCACTGCGTTTCGAGCGTGAATTCATCCGCCAGCGTGACAGCGCCGCCACCGGGCAGCCACCGCGCGATGCCACCGCCGCCACCTGCCCGATCTGCCAATTGCCGCTGCCGCCGGACGATGAAGACTGCCCGAATTGCGCGCGCGAACTGCATACCGCCCCCTCGACCTGGACACTGCTACGCCTCTGGCGCTTTGCCAAACCCTACCAGGGTCAGTTGCTGGCCGGTTTTCTGCTGGCACTGGCTTCTACCGCCGCTACATTGGTACCACCCTACCTCACCATGCCATTGATGGACGATGTGCTGATTCCCTACCAGAACGGGACGCCCATCAACATCGCCAAGGTGGCCTGGTTGCTTGGCGGACTGCTCGGCGCGGCCATCTTCGCCTGGGGACTGGGCTGGGCACGCACCTACATCCTCGCGCTGGTGTCTGAACGCATCGGCGCCGACCTGCGTACAGCCACCTACGAACACCTGATGAAGCTGAGCCTCGAATACTTCGGCGGCAAGCGCACCGGCGACCTGCTCGCCCGCATCGGCTCGGAAACCGACCGCATCAACGTCTTCCTTTCACTGCACCTGCTCGATTTCGCCACCGACGTGCTGATGATCGTGATGACGGCGGTCATCCTGTTCTCGATCAATCCCTGGCTGGCGCTGGTCACCCTGATTCCGCTGCCGATCATCGCCTGGATGATCCACATCGTGCGCGACAAGCTGCGCACCGGCTTCGAGCAAATTGACCGCGTCTGGTCCGAAGTTACCAGCGTACTGGCCGATACCATTCCCGGCATCCGCGTCGTCAAGGCTTTCGCGCAGGAAGCCCGCGAAGCGCAGCGTTTCAGGGAAGCCAACCGGCACAACCTCGAAGTGAACGACCGCTTGAATCGCGTCTGGTCGCTGTTCGGGCCTACCGTCGGGCTGCTCACCGAAATCGGCATTCTCGTCGTCTGGGCCTTCGGTATCTGGCTGGTGTCGCACGACAAGATCACCGTTGGCGTGCTTACCGCCTTCCTCGCCTACATTTCGCGCTTCTATTCCCGGCTCGACTCGATGAGTCGCATCGTTTCCGTCACGCAAAAGGCCGCCGCCGGAGCCAAGCGCATCTTCGACATCCTTGATCATGTGTCGAGCGTACCTGACCCCGCCAAACCTATGGCATTGCCGCCGGTACAGGGGGGCATCAGCGTACAGGGCGTGGGCTTCCGTTACGGCAACCGGTCGATCTTGCGCGGCGTCGATCTCGACATTGCGCCGGGCGAAATGATCGGCCTCGTCGGTCACAGCGGTTCGGGCAAGAGCACGCTGGTCAACCTTATCTGCCGTTTCTACGACGTTACCGAAGGTTCGATCCGCGTCGAGGGCGTCGACCTGCGCAGCGTCGCCGTGGCCGACTACCGCAAGCACATCGGCCTGGTCTTGCAGGAGCCCTTCCTGTTCTTCGGCACCATCGCCGAGAACATTGCCTACGGCAAACCCGAC
>CAJBAP010000194.1 GCA_903950295.1 uncultured Rhodocyclaceae bacterium | reverse complement strand
GGCGTGGCAGATCAGGACGGCGTTGGAGCGGGCGGCATTGAGTTCGCCGTAAGTCTCGTAAGCCAGTTCCCAGTTGGGCAGGGTGATGCCGGCGGCGAGGGCGATCGGCTCGGTAGAAACGAAACGCCGCGCCTCGACAGGGCCGATGCTACCGCGCTCGGGCATCTGCGGGGTCGGCGCCTTACTGCTGGACGCGCCGGGCGCCGTCGTAACGACGGTTCCAGTAGCGGTCAGTCATATCCTCGATGCGGACACGGGCGCCACTGCGCGGGGCATGGACGAACAGGCCGTTGCCCAGATAGATGCCGACATGCGAAAAGGCGCGACGCATGGTATTGAAGAACACCAGATCGCCCGGCAACAGTTCGGTCTTGTCGACGCGTTCGCCGGCCTGGCTGATGGCCTTGGCGTTGTGCGGCAGGACCAGGCCGAGACTCTCGTTGAACACATAGCTGACGAAGCCGGAACAATCGAAGCCCGTGTCTGGCGTGTTACCGCCGCGTTTGTAGCGGATGCCCAGGTATTCGAGCGCCTGATCAAGCGTCGTCTGCACGCCACCAACAGCACGCTCCATCAAGGAAGGCGGCGGCTCGGACAGAGCCAGTGTGGACTGAAGCATCAGTGGCAGCTGAATGGGGGGGAGTTCGTCAGCGTGCGCAGGAGCAACAAAAGCGCAGAACACCGCGAGCAAAATAGACAGAATTTTTCGCATGGGGGCGAACTTTAGTGTTAAAGACGCCGCAGGTAAACCCCTGGGGGCGATAATTTCTGCTGCAGAGCAGCATAAAAGTCGGCACTGGCGGGACGGCGCAGCGCCGTTCGGCCACGGCGCAGAGCAGCGCTCAGAGCCGATCTACCAGTTCGCGGATACGCTCAGGCTCATCAAAACGCATCAGCCGGGTTACCTTGAGTGCCAGCTGCTCGGTATCGGCCATCACTACCTGCTGCTTTACTTCCAGCAGTTGTGTCGGGTGCATCGAGAACTGCCGCAGGCCCATGCCGAGGAGGAGCCGCGTCATCTTCGGGTCGCCAGCCAGTTCGCCACAGATGGCCACCGGCATCTCGGCTTTCTGGGCAGTCTGAATGACGAGTGACAGCAGACGCAACACGGCCGGATGCAGGGGATCATAGAGGTGGGAAACAGCTTCATCGGTACGGTCGATCGCCAGGGTGTACTGGATCAGATCGTTGGTACCGATCGAGAGAAACTGCAGGCGCTTGACGAAAACACCCAGCGCCAACGCGGCGGCGGGAATTTCGATCATGCCTCCGACGGCAATATGTTCGTCGAACTTCTGGCGCCGTTCGCGCAATTGGGCCTTGGCCTGTTCGATCATGACCAGCGTCTGCTCGATCTCGGTGACATGCGCCAACATCGGAATGAGGATCTGCACTTTGCCGAATTGGGAAGCGCGCAGAATCGCCCGCAGCTGGGCGAGGAATATCTGCGGTTCGGCCAGGCAGTAACGGATGGCGCGCAAGCCCAAGGCGGGGTTGGGCGCCTGGCGTTCGGTACCGGCCAGCGCACGCGCCGTCTTGTCGGCGCCGATGTCGAGCGTGCGAATCGTCAGCGACTTGCCGGCCAGCGCCTTGGCCACCAGCCGGTAGGCCTCGAACTGTTCGTCCTCCGAAGGCAGGGTGTCACGGTTCATGAACAAGAACTCGGTGCGGAACAACCCGACGCCATCGGCACCCGCTTCCTTGACTTGCACGGTGTCTTGCGGCAACTCGATATTGGCCATCAGCTCGACATCGACATTGTCGAGCGTGGTGGCACGCGCCGTCTTCAGGCGTTTGAGTTTTGAGCGTTCGAGCTCCAGCTCGCGTTTGCGCAGCCGGTATTCCTCGAGCACGCGCGCGTCGGGATCGACAATCAATACGCCACGCGTGCCATCGACGATGATCATGTCGTTCTCGCGCACCAGCGGACGCGCATGGTGCAGACCGACTACGGCGGGAATGGCGAGACTGCGCGCGACGATCGCGGTGTGCGAGGTGGCACCACCCAGGTCGGTGACGAACCCGGCGATCTTCTGGCTCTTGAACTGGATCGTGTCGGCCGGCGAGAGGTCATGGGCGACGATGACCAACTCCTCCTCATCCCCCTTTTCACCCTTGCCGCCTTTCCGGCTCAGCCGGCGCGGCTTGCCGAGGAGGACGCGCAATACCCGCTCGACCACCTGCACGATGTCGTGCTTGCGTTCGCGCAGATAGCTATCATCGATCTCGTCGAATTGGGCAACCAGCAATTCCATTTGCTGCACCAGCGCCCATTCGGCGTTGCAGCGACGTTCGCGCATCAGATCCTTGGGCACTTCGGCCAGCATGGGATCGTCGAGGAACATGGCATGCACATTGACCAGTGCCGACAGCTCACTCGGCGAACCCGGCGTCGCAGCCTCGTTTTTCAGTGTGCCCAACTCGGTGCGCACCGTCGCCAAGGCCTCCTCGAAGCGGGTGATTTCGCGGGGCAAGTCGCGTTCGCGCACCGTGTAATGGGCGACTTCGAGCGTGGCGTGCGATACCAGGTGGGCATGGCCGATGGCGATGCCCTGTGAAACCGCGAGGCCGTGCAATGTGAACGACACTTTACTCATCCTCGCCGAAACGATCGGCGATGAGTGCCAGAATGGCGGCGAGTGCCGTCTCTGCCTGCTCGCCGTCGGTATCCACCGTCACGGTGCTGCCCTTGCCGGCGGCCAGCATCATCACGCCCATGATGCTCTTGGCGTTGATGCGCCGACCATTGCGTTCCATCCACACTTCACAGGGAAAGCTGCCGGCCAGCTGCGTCAGCTTGGCGGAAGCGCGCGCGTGCAGGCCCAGTTTGTTGATGATTTCGGTATCGGTGCGCGGCATCGGGATTAGTGTTTCAACATGTTGAGAACGCCATCACGGCCGCCGCCGGTGGCGCGGGCCAGCAGTATCTCCATGCCTTTGTCGCGATAGCTGATAGCCCGCAGCAGCATCGGCAGGTTGGCGCCAGTGAGCCCTTCGATCTGGCCTGGTTGCAACAGCTTGGCAGCCAGGTTGGAGGGTGTGGCGCCGTAAATATCGGTGATGATCAGCACGCCCTCGCCGGTATCGACGAGCTTGAGCATCTGCTGCGCCAG
>CAJBAP010000193.1 GCA_903950295.1 uncultured Rhodocyclaceae bacterium | reverse complement strand
CCGGCATAGACAAATAGCACAATAAAGAACAATTCGAAGACCTCACCGAACTCGACATTGGAGATGAGATCGTCACGTTCCATGGTTTTGACGACGACGCCGAGTGCCAGTGGTACGAACAGGGTAGAAACGTCGAGTGCATCGGCGATGCCAAGACCCAGCATGATTGCGCCAATGATCAGTGCCAGCCGGTAGTTGCTGGCATGGCGCGTTAGTCGCGCCACCTGAACGAGGATCGCTGCGATCACGATGGCGACGGCCACTGACCCGAGCAACTGATAGAGCGGCTGGAGCCAGACTGTGGTCCGGTCGGCCTCCATGGCCAGATGCCCTGCGGGCAGCAATGCGGAAAAGGCGAAGAACGAGAAGACGTTGTTCAGTGCCACCAGTTCTTTGGCACGCTCCGTGACCGGTCCAGCGGCGCCGACCTCATGGGCGACGTGAAGCAGAATGGCCGGCGAGGATGAGATGACGATGGCGGCCGTCAGTCCTGCCAGAAGGTTCGGTAGCCCCAGCCAGACCAGTACGGCGAAAGTGCTGATGAATGTGACCACGCTTTCCACGAATCCAGTCAGCAACAAACGCGGGGCGTGCATCATGGCGCGCAGGTCTAGCGTCAGGCCGAGGCGATAAAGAATCAGGCCGAGCGATACATCAATGACCGCACGTGCCATATCGAGCGCATCGCTGGTCAGCAGGTTAGTGCCGGAGGGGCCGATCAGGAGACCTACGGCCATGAAACCGGTGATACTCGGCAACCACGAAATGCGGTGCGCCAGGTAGCCACCCAGAACTCCGGCAATCAGCATCAAGCCAAAAGCGATCTGCGTGTTGTATTCAAGAGGCCAGCTGGGCAGAAATTCCATGTCCGCTCAGTCCTCCGTCAGTCGCTTGAGGGCATAGAGATGGTCAAGGGCTTCGCGCGGGCTCAAGCTGTCCGGGTCGAGCGCATGCAGGGCGTCGAGTGCCGGATGGATGTCTGCGGAAAAAGTCGGCTCTGGCGGGACGGCGGCAAACAAGTCAGGTTGTGGTCCTGCTGCGGCCTCGCGGTTTTCGAGTTCAACCAGGCGCCTTTTTGCCTCACGTAGCACGGCGGGGGGGATGCCGGCGAGCGCTGCTACCTGGATGCCGTAGGACTGCGAGGCCGGTCCGGCTTCGACGGCATGCAGGAAGACCACTGACTTGCCGTGCTCGACAGCATCAAGATGCACGTTGGCACATTCCGGGTGATCCAGCGCCAGGCGTGTCAGTTCGAAGTAATGGGTGGCGAACAGCGTCCAGGCACGGTTCTTCTCGATCAGGTGACGGGCGATGGCGAAGGCGAGCGCGAGACCGTCGAAAGTGGAGGTGCCGCGCCCGATCTCGTCCATCAATACCAGTGACTTGTCCGTGGCGCCATGCAGGATGGCGGCGGCTTCTGTCATTTCGACCATGAAGGTGGAGCGCCCCGAGGCGAGGTCGTCTGACGCTCCAATCCGTGTATGGATGGCGTCGATGGGTCCCAGCCGGCAGCTTTGCGCCGGCACGAAACTGCCGCAATGGGCGAGCAGGACGATCAGTGCCGTCTGCCGCATGTAGGTCGATTTGCCGCCCATGTTGGGGCCGGTGATGAGCAGCATGCGTCGCGCCGGATTGAGATCGAGATCGTTGGCGATGAATCTCATTCCGCCCATTTCGACCTGCCGCTCGACCACCGGGTGGCGGCCGCCGGTGATTTCGAGGCAGGGATGATCGACGAATTCCGGCCGGCAATAGTCGTAACGCTGCGCTGCTGTGGCAAAGGCGGCGAGGCTGTCGAGTTGGGCAAGGGCGCGGGCGATGCGCTGCAGGTCGGTGATGTAGGCGGCGAGTGCCGCGAGCAGTTCGTCGTAAAGACGTTTTTCCAGCGCCAGCGCCCGGTCGTTGGCGGAGAGCGCCTTGTCCTCGAAGCTTTTGAGTTCGGGCGTGATGTAGCGCTCGGCGTTTTTCAGCGTCTGGCGGCGGCGGTAATCATCGGGAACCTTGCCGACGTGGGCGTGGGTAACCTCGATATAGAAGCCATGCACCTTGTTGTATTCGACCTTGAGGCTGGCAATACCGCTGCGCGCCTTCTCACGTGCTTCGAGATCGAGCAGGAACTGCCCGCAGTTGCTCTGGATGGCCCGCAATTCATCGAGTTCCGGGTCGAATCCGGTAGCGATCGCGCCGCCGTCGCGGACGAGGGCTGGCGGCTCGGTGGCGAGTGTGAGCTCCAGCCGTTGGAGGCAATCGGCTGGAATGGCGAGGTCATCGTGCAGCGTTTTCAACAGGCCATCGCAATTGGTTAGCAGTGCAGCGATGGCAGGTAGTTGGTGCAGGGTTGCGCGTAACGCGGCAAGGTCACGCGGGCGGGCACTCTTCAGGGCGATGCGGGCGCCGATGCGTTCGACATCGGCCACGCCGGCGAGTGCAGCAAGCAATGGCTGCAGCGGGCCTGCGCCGTCATCGCCGAGCAGGGCGGCAATAGCGCCGTGGCGTGCTGCCGCGACGGCCCGGTCGGTCAGCGGATGGTGCAGGCAGTGGCGCAGCCAGCGCGTGCCCAGCGATGTAGCACAGGTGTCCAGCAAAGCCAGCAGCGTGGGAGCGCCGGTGTCACTTTGGCCCCGCAGTGTTTCGGTGATTTCGAGATTGCGGCGTGTTGCCGCATCCAGTCGCAGCCAGCTCGATTCGCGTTCCAGCACCATGCCGGTGACGTGCACGAGCGATTGCAACTGTGTCGCCTGGGCGTAGCGCAGCAGGGCACCGGCAGCACCCAGCGCCAGGTTGGATTCCTCTTCGGCCGGCAGGTAGGCAGAAAGGTCGCGCGTGCCGAAGTGCCCGGTCAACAACTGAGCTGCGGCCGGCGCGTCAAAATGCCAGTCGGGGCGGCGACAGGTGCGACTCGACAGGTCATCCGCGAGCGCTAATGCACGGGTATCACTCAGCAATATTTCCGCCGGCTTGAGGCGGGTGAGTTGGGCTGGCAAGCCGGCAGCGGAAGTTTCCAGCAGACGCAGTTCGCCACTGGCGAGATTGAGCCAAGCCAGTCCTACGCATTGCCGCTCAGTGTTCACCGCCAGCAGCAGGTTGTCGCTCTTGTCGTCGAGCAGTGCGGCATCGGTGAGCGTGCCGGGCGTGACGATGCGAACCACTTGCCGCTCCATCGGCCCCTTGCTGTTTGCTGCAGGGTCACCGATCTGTTCGCAGATCGCTACCGATTCGCCGAGCTTGACCAGCCGCGCCAGATATTGCTCGCAGGCGTGGTACGGCACGCCGGCCATCGGAATCGGCTGGCCGCCCGATTGCCCGCGCCGCGTCAGCGTGATGTCAAGCAGGCGTGCTGCCCTTTCGGCATCGGCATAGAAGAGTTCGTAGAAATCGCCCATGCGATAAAACAGCAGCACGTCGGGATGCGCTGCTTTCAGTTGCAGGTATTGCCGGATCATTGGGGTATGGTTTTG
>CAJBAP010000192.1 GCA_903950295.1 uncultured Rhodocyclaceae bacterium | reverse complement strand
GCCATCGAGTTGGGCTGCGAGCGTGAGGTTTTCCAGCGGAGTGAGTTCTTCCTTCACCGCACCGTGATGACCAAGAAACAGCATCTCGCGCCGGTAGTCCTCGGCGAGCGCCCGGATCGGTTCGCCCTGCCAGCAGATTTGACCCTCGGCGGGGGGCGACAAACTGGCCAGAATGCGTAACAGGCTGGTCTTGCCGGCACCGTTCTCGCCCTGCACATGCAACCATTCCCCGGGTTCGACCCCGAGATCGAGTCCGGCAAACAGGCGGCGTTCGCCGCGAACACAGGAAAGGCCGGTAGCGGTCAGCATGGGGGGCGAATTTTGCCTGAATCAGGCAGGTTTGGCTTAACGTGCATCAAGCCAGAAAAAAGTCGGCGCCAGCGGGACGGCAATAACAATAAATTTTATAAGGTGAATTAAAACCATTGCTTGTTGCGCCGCCGCAAAATTTCCTATACTGCCGCGCATCACGAACATGTGCAG
The DNA here is from genome assembly GCA_903950295.1 of uncultured Rhodocyclaceae bacterium. The sequence goes on along the minus strand of CAJBAP010000192.1, from coordinate 1,217 downwards.
GGCGCAATCTTGCATGTGCCATTTACGAAGAGGCAGCAAGCCGCTTTTTCGCCCAGTTGGCCGGGACAACCCCCTGGCCGCGCCGTGATGGCGGTTGAGACATACGCTCGCGAGGTGTGTGTTTCGGTTGACCAACGAAGGTTCGTTCTGCGTTCTGAAATTTCCAGCCCTTTGGGTTGGAGGTGATTTGCGGGCGGTGTTTCGATCACGGTGCGTTGGTCTCAGCGCGCCTATCGTGGGGGTGTGACTGTCTCATGGAATCATTGTCGAATCTGGCAATTTCGGGCGCGTTCATGCTCGGACTGGGTTTCCTGCTGGCCTGGATGCTGGCTATCGCCAGCCGCAAGCTCTATGTCTATGAAGACCCCCGCATCGACGAAGTCGAGGGGCGTCTGCCCAAATCCAACTGCGGTGCCTGTGGTCAGGCCGGTTGTCGCAACTTCGCCGAGAAGGTCGTGGCCGGCGAAATCGAGCCCGCGCAATGCTCGGTCAGTTCCCCCGCCCAACGCCAGGAAATCGCGGATTTCCTCGGGGTGGCTGCCGGCCAAGCCGAAAAGCGTGTTGCCCGTCTGGCCTGCGCCGGCGGCCGCCATGTCGCTTTCCTGCGCGCACGCTATGCCGGCCACAGTTCATGCCGTGCCGCGACGGTGGTATCGGGCGGAGGCAAGGAGTGCGCCTGGGGCTGCCTGGGGCTGGGCGATTGCGCCAGCGTCTGTACCTTCGACGCCATCACGATGGATCCCCACGGTTTGCCGAATGTCGATGCCGACAAATGCACCGGCTGCAACGATTGCGTCGAGGTTTGCCCGAAGGGCCTGTTTTCCGTCGAGCCGGTGAGTCGCAAGCTCTGGGTGGCTTGCAAGAACAAGGCGGATGGCGACACGGCGGAAGCTTCCTGCGAAGTTGCTTGTACCGCTTGCGGCCGCTGCGTCACCGATGCTGCGCCCGGCTTGATCCGCCTCGATGGCAATCTGGCGGCGGTACTGTATGAACTGAATGCCCTGGCTACGCGCAGTCCCATCGAGCGCTGTCCCACCGGTGCCATCGTCTGGTTCGAAAATCCCGGCAAGTCCGTCAAGGGCGCTGCCGCCAAAAAAATTCTGCGGCAGGATGCGCTGCCATTACATTAAGTTGCCCTGAGTTGCACTGAATTCTTTAGGAGCTTGTCATGTTGAAGAAACTGTTCCAGTCCCCGTCCGCAACCGGTGCCGATCAGT
>CAJBAP010000191.1 GCA_903950295.1 uncultured Rhodocyclaceae bacterium | reverse complement strand
GTGGCAAACTTCTGCATGCGCACTGCATCGATGAATTTTCCACCGACCTGCCGGGTGTAATCGAAGCCGCCGAAGAAGTCGCCGGACACTACGAGGCACGAGACTTTGCCCGCGCGCTGCGCAAGGTCATGGCGCTCGCCGATCAGGTGAATCAGTTTGTCGACAAGCACCAGCCCTGGCAACTTGCGAAGTCTGAGGATCAAGCGGAACGGCTGCACTATGTCTGCACCGTGCTGATCAACGCCTTCCGCCTGCTCACGCTCTATCTCAAGCCGGTATTGCCCAAACTGGTCCAGCGCGCCGAGGAGTTCCTCAACATTGCACCGCTGCATTGGGCCGATGCCGGCCATTTGCTGCCCCCCGCACATGCGATCAATCCCTACGAACACTTGATGACGCGCATCGAGGGCAAGCAGATCGACGCCCTGCTCGCGGCCAATCGTGAATCATTGGCACCTGCACCGGCCGTGGAGTCTTCCCCCCAGCGTCATGCCCAGCACCAGCAACAGGCCGAGGACAAGATGCCACAAACCAACCACATCAGTATCGACGACTTCGCCAAAGTTGATCTGCGTATCGCGCGCATCGCCAATGCCGAGCACGTCGAGGGCGCCGAGAAATTGCTGAAGCTCTCGCTTGACCTGGGCCCGCTCGGCACGCGCCAGGTCTTTGCCGGCATCAAGTCCGCCTACGATCCGACCACGCTGGTGGGCCGCTTCACCGTCATGGTCGCCAATCTCGCGCCGCGCAAGATGAAGTTCGGCATGAGCGAAGGCATGGTCCTCGCTGCCTCCGATCCCGAAAACAAAACGGCCGGCCTTTATCTCCTGTCACCCGACAGTGGCGCAACGGCTGGCATGCAGGTGAAGTAATGGAAGTGCGTCACCTGATCATCACCGGCCGGGTGCAGGGCGTTGCTTACCGTGCCAGCATGGCGCGCGAGGCGCAGATGCTCGGCGTCACCGGTTGGGTGCGTAACCGCAGTGATGGCAGTGTCGAGGCCATGGTCGCCGGTACGCCGGAACAGATGGCGGCCATCATGAACTGGGCGCGCCGCGGCCCGCCTGCGGCACAAGTCGACCACGTCGCCGTTGAACTGGGCAGCGGCCAGTTCAGTGGCTTTGAGCTGCGCTTATCTACTTGAAAAAGTCGGCGTTGGCGGGATTAACATGCGCCGCCACGCCGCGCTTCAGTCAGTACGGAATTGTGCGGCCAGTTGGCCGATCTGCGCAGCTACGTCCTTCAAGTCGCCCGCCGAGGAAGCCACCTGCTTCACCGCATCGCTGCTTGTTTCCCCGCCCTGTGCAATACGCTCGACCGCAGCGGCCACTTCTCGTGCGGCGAGTGCTTGCTCCTTCAAGGCGGAATGGATTTCATTCACCGAGCGTAAAATGCGCTCGGAGTTGGCGCGTATATCCTTAACGCTATCCCCCGCCTTGTGGGCCAGTTGCACACCCTCACCCACGCGTGTCACGCCCGTTTCCATTTCATGCGCCGAAGATTTTGCGCCCTCCTGGATTTTCAGGATGACACTGGTAATTTCTCCGGTCGATTGCGCGGTGCGTTCGGCGAGTTTGCGCACCTCGTCCGCCACCACCGCGAAACCGCGGCCCTGTTCGCCGGCACGCGCCGCCTCGATCGCGGCATTGAGGGCAAGCAGATTGGTCTGATCGGCAATGTCCTTGATGATATTGACGATGCCGGAGACTTGCCCGGTATAACTTTCCAGTTCGCGGATGCTGCCGGCCGTCGACATGACAGCATCCGAAATGAGCGACATCTCGGCCGCCGCTTCGTGAATGACCTTTCCGCTTTTTTCTGACTCCTCGCCGGAGGACTGCACCACCCTGCCTGCCTCCTGCGCATAGCCCTCCACCTGGTCGATGGAAACAGAAAGTTCCTCCATCGATGCCGCCATGCTCGAGACCGAATCGGATTGAGTCTGTGAGGCATCCGCTGCTGCGTTGCTGACACCCGATAATTTATTGGACATGCCGGTCAAAGACACGGCATGCGTTTTCAATTGCCTCACGACCGAGCGAATTTGTTCTTGCATGCCCAGCAGGTCACGCACCAGCGCGGCCAGCTCGTCGTCGCCTTCGACGGTAATGTTTTTCGAGAAATCCAGTCGGGCAATGGCAGTCACGACGGATGTGGCCATCGCAACACGGGTCTGCAATCTGCGCACCATGAATATTCCGACCGCGAGCATCATCATTACCATGGCCAGCGTTATTGCCGAGAGCCAGGTTACCCGCATGTTGGCGCTAGTGCGGGCCAGCTCCAGCATCTGATCGGCCCGTGATTGATAAGCCGGGATCAATTCATCGAGTGATTTGCTGACAGCCTTGTAGGCCAGCGGCCACTCGCTTTCCAGAATCCCTTTCATGACGTCCCGGTCGTCCTTCGCATAGGCTTGAGCAATGCGGTCCAGCAACGGGTCGAGAGTCTGTATGCCCGCCTGCAGTTTTTCGAACAAACCCTGCTCTTCCGGCGAGAGGTCTTGAGCTTTCAAAATATCCTGCAAGCGCCGCCATTCATCGGGCAGTGCCGCGCGCATCTCTTTCAGGCGGCTACCGGAACTCGCGACTGGAACTACGCCAAAAGTCGTGGCTACCAGCCGAAAACGAATTTCCTTGTAACGCTGATCGATGCTGTTCAGCAACATGACGGGGGCCAGTACCTTCGATTGCAACTCCTCGAGTTGGGCAACGCCCTGGCGCCCATTCCAAACCGCTGCGCCCCCGAGAGCGAGCGCCAGAATCAAGCCGGTTCCTATTCCCAGCATCATCAGCATGCGCAACGACATTTTCATTTCCAGAGACCCCGTGTTGTGAATTGCACATCGGGCGATGGGGATTCCCACCGCCCCTGCCGCACAATCTGACTAACGATTATTCAAGCTTGTTGCCAGCGGCCTTCCAGCCATCGACGCCAGCACGCAGCCAATACACCGTCTTGTGGCCTGCCTTGGCCGCCAGCACGCTGGCTTTGTAATGCCGCCAACCGGAGGGGCCGTTGCCAAAGATCAGGATCGGCGTGGCCTTGTCGGCAGGTAGTTTGGCGACCACCCAGACATCCTTGCTGGCGTCAAAATCGGGGGCGTTGGCGCTGCCATTGGTGTAGGGCAGGCTGACCGCCCCCTTGATGGTCCCGTCGGCGAAATCGGAAGGAACACGAACGTCATAGTATTTGATGCCCTTGGCGATCAGATCCTTAGCTTTGGCAACGTCGACAATCTCGACGCCAGGCACCGTGCTGGGTGTTTCTGCGGCCATGACGCTAGCGGCAGCAAGAAAAGACATCAGGAACAAGGCGACAATTCTTTTCAGCATGAAGTAACTCCTTATTGGCATGGATGACAGGGCAGCACGGCCATAACCTCTACCGTGGTGAGCCATGTAATCCTTTCCGCAAACTCGCGTTGTCGCGGTGCATGGCATAGAGGGAGGGCGGAATGGTAGCCCCAGGAGTAACCGGGGACACGGTTTTCGCCGTCAGCCGTAAATCACCCGCACGTTTTCCTGACTCAAGCATTCAGCCAATTGCGTCAGCAGGCTGTCATCCAGCCGCACGCGCCAGGTATCGGGCAGGGTGAGTTCGGTTTCGGCTTCGACATTGCGGTAGCAGATGCGAACCGGGCAGGCATTCTCCGTAGAACGATAGGGTGACAGCACGGTTTGCAGGCGGCCGGCGGTGTCCTTGTTTGCCTGACCATTCATTGCGAGTTTCAACACGCGGGCATGGCGTCCGCGTGCCTCGGCCAGTGTCATCAGCTTGTCGGCTGAAACGCGCAGGCCACCGCTGTAATCGTCGCGCTGTACTTTGCCCTCGACCAGGAGCAGATCGTCTTCCTTGATCTTGCTGCGCTCGGCATCCCACAGTTCGTTGAACACCGACACCTCTACCTGGGCGCTGGCATCGTCGAGCGTGATGATCGCCATCTTGCCGCGGCGGGTCATCTGCGTGCGCATGCCGAGTACCACACCGGCAAGCAGCAGCGGTTCGCGCTGGGGTTCGAGTTCCACCAGGCGACGCCTTACAAATGCCTTGAGCTCGAGCGCATAGGCGTTGTAGGGGTGGCCAGAGAGGAAAAACCCCAGTGCCTGCTTTTCGTTGAGCAGTTGCTCGCGTTCACTCCAGCGCGGCACTTCGACGTAATGGGTTTCCGGCTGCGCCAGGTTGTCGGGTGCATCAAACAAGCCGCTCTGGTGGGCGTTGCGCTCGGCCTGATCGGCCGCTTCGAGTGCCTTGCTGACCGAGGCGAGGAGTTTCGCACGATGCGTGTCGATGCTGTCGAAGGCACCGGCGCGGATCAGCGCCTCGATGACACGGCGATTGACGGTGCGTTTGTCGACGCGGCGGCAGAAATCGAACAGATCGACAAAAGGCCCGGCTGTGCGTGCCTTGAGGATGACCGTCAGCGCCGCTTCGCCCGAGCCCTTGATGGCGCCGAGGCCGTAGCGCACTGTTTTCGCATCCACCGGCCGAAAGCGTACGAACCCGGTATTGACGTCGGGCGGCAGGAAGGCAATGCCGTTGGCCTGGGCATCGAGGAAGAAGAACTGCACCTTGTCGGTGTCGGCCATTTCCGATGACAGCGTTGCAGCCATGAAGGCGGCCGGGTGGTGGCGTTTCAGCCAGGCGGTGTGATACGCGACGAGCGAGTAGGCGGCGGCGTGTGACTTGTTGAAGCCGTAGCCGGCGAACTTCTCCATGGTGTCGAAAATCTCATTCGCCTTGGCCGCCTCAATGTTGTTACCGGCCGCGCCGGCGACGAAGATCGCGCGCTGCTCGGCCATTTCTTCGACCTTTTTCTTGCCCATGGCACGGCGCAGCAGGTCGGCACCGCCGAGCGAGTAGCCCGCTACCACCTGCGCCGTCTGCATCACCTGTTCCTGATACACCATGATGCCGTAGGTGTTGGTGAGCACCTTTTCCATGCTCGGGTGCGGATAGACGACGCGCTCACGACCGTGCTTGCGGTTGATGAAGTTCGGGATGAAGTCCATCGGTCCTGGCCGGTAGAGCGCGTTCAGGGCAATCAGGTCTTCGAGACAGTCGGGGCGCGCCTGGATCAGGGTGTCCTTCATGCCGCGCGATTCGAACTGGAATACCGCCGTGGTGTTGGCTGCCTTGAAGATGTCGGTATAGGTGGCAACATCGTCGAGCGGCAAATCCTCGAGGCTGACATCAATACCCTCGACTTCTTTCACAAAGGCCACAGCCTCTGCGAGGATCGTCAACGTGCGCAGGCCGAGGAAGTCGAACTTGACGAGGCCGGCCTTCTCGACATCATCCTTGTCAAACTGACTCACTGTCGCGCCGCCATCGGCCGAGTAGAGCGGACAAAAATCGGTGAGCTTGCCCGGTGCGATCAGCACACCACCCGCATGCATGCCAACGTTGCGCGTCAGACCCTCGAGCTTTACGGCCAGTACCCAAAGTTCGCGCAGTTCTTCTTCCTGATCGATCCGTGCGTTGAGCGCCGGTTCCTGCTCACGTGCCTTCGCCAATGTGATGCCGAGTTCATTGGGGATCAATTTGGCGAACTGGTCGACGAAGTTGAAACCAAGGTCAAGCACGCGCCCGACATCGCGAATCACCGCCTTGGCCGCCAGCGTGCCGAAGGTAACGATCTGCGACACGGCGTGGGCGCCGTAGCGCTGGCGCACGTAGTCGATGACCCGATCCCTCCCTTCCTGGCAGAAGTCGATATCAAAGTCGGGCATCGACACGCGTTCGGGGTTGAGAAAACGTTCGAACAGTAGTTCGTAGCGCAGCGGGTCAAGATCGGTGATGCTGAGGCTGTAGGCCACCAGCGAACCTGCGCCGGAACCGCGTCCCGGCCCTACTGGCACGCCGTGCGTCTTGCCCCAGTTGATGAAGTCGGCAACGATCAGGAAGTAGCCGGGGAAACCCATCTGCAGGATGGTCTTGATCTCGAATTCGAGTCGCTCGACGTAACGCGGCCGTTCCGCATCGCGCTTGGCCGGGTCAGGGTAGAGATGCGCGAGGCGTTTCTCCAGTCCCTCGTGTGTTGTCCGGGCCAGATAATCTTCGAGTGTGACATCTGATGGAATGGGAAACTCGGGGAGGCGGTTCTTGCCGAGCTCGACCGAGAGGTTGCAGCGCCGCGCAATTTCGATACTGTTCGTTAGTGCTTCGGGCAGGTCAGCGAAGAGCTCGGCCATCTCGGCCTGCGTCTTGAAATACTGCGCCTCGCTAAAATTCTGCGGCCGGCGTTTGTCGCCCATCACATAGCCTTCGGCGATGCAGACGCGCGCCTCATGCGCGCGAAAATCGTCGGCGTCGAGGAATTGCACCGGGTGGGTCGCCACCACCGGCAGGTCGAGTTGTGCCGCCAACTGCAAGGTGGCGGCGATCAGCCGTTCCTGTGCCGGCGAGTCCTTGCGCCCGCAAGGACGCTGTATTTCGAGGTAAAAGTTCTGCGGAAAACGCGCTGCCCAAGTACGGGCGCACTGTGCTGCTTTGTCCGGTTTGTCGGCAATCAGCCATTGGCCGATATCGCCCGACTGGGCGCCGGAAAGCACGATCAGCCCACTGTTGTCGCCGCTATCGAATGCCGCCCGGAAAATCTCGGCGCGGCCATGACGGCGCGGGCGTAGAAAGGCGGAGGAGATCAGTTCGCACAGGCGCAGATAGCCACCACGATTTTTGACCAGCAACAGCAGGCGTGCGGTCGTTTCGCGACCGGGGTCGGCGGTTTCGTCTTCGGTAATCCAGACATCGGCACCGATGATGGGCTTCAAGCCCGCACCGCGTGCCGCCGTGTAGAACTTGACCATGCCGAACAGGTTGGCCAGATCGGTCAGCGCCAGCGCCGGCATGCCATCCGCCGTGGCCCGCGCCACAGCGTCATCGAGCCGCGTCAGGCCATCGGTGATGGAGTATTCACTGTGGAGACGGAGATGGACAAAACGGGGGAGGGACATGAGCGGGGCGATTTTACCCCTGCGCCCATATGGCCAGCCCCTGTGAATCCAGATCGATATCCATCTTCCAGATCGACAATATTTCCTCATCCGGCAAGGTGACGCCGTGCGCCCGTGCCTCGGCAAGGAAATATGCCCCCATCGCGGCGCGAATGCTCGCCAGCACATCGCCCCCCGCCTGCTTTGCCCGCACGGCGATGCCAACGAAATCGTCAAGGCGGCGCAGCATGGTGGCGGCTAGTGCTCGCGGTGGGGCGAGGCGGCTGAAGTGAGTCAGGTAGACCGCCTCGGGTGCCAGCGCGATCATGCGCTCGACGCTGTCGCGCAGATCGACCGGATCGAACTGTGATGGCGTGGTGGAGGGCATCAGCAAGGGGCGGCCGTCGACGTCGCATTCGCGGTAGCTGATGCCGAAGGTGTCGCCGGTGAAAATGCCGTTGGCGGTGCGGTCGTGGATGAAGACGTGATGCTTGGCGTGGCCGGGTGAGTCATGAAAGGCGAGTGTGCGTTGCCCGAGCGCGAGTGTCATGCCGTCGGTGGTTTCGATGACGCGGTCAGCCGGTACCGGAATCAACTCGCCATAGAGTGCCCGTGCGGTCTCGCGGCCATAGACTTCCTCGGTTGCTGCCATGAGCCTGGTCGGATCGATCATGTGGCGCGCACCGCGCGGATGCACGACGAAGCGTGCGTTGGGGCAGGCCTGCATCAGTGCGCCGGAGCCGCCGGCGTGGTCAAGATGGATATGGGTGACGATGACGTAGTCGACACAAGCCGGTGTCAGCCCGAGCTGGTCGAGTGCTGCCAGCGCGCGCGGCAGGCTGGCATTGCTGCCGTTGTCGATGAAGGTGGCCCGGCCGTTATCGACGATCAGATGAATGGCAGCCAGTTGGTGGCGCACATAGCCCGCGTCGAAGGCGTAGATGCCGTTGCGGTAATCGATCAGCTGGGTCTGCATACGTAAAAAAATAGAGGTTTCAGGGCAGGTCGAACAGTAGCACTTCCACGTCGCTCGCGGCCGCGAGCGTCAGTGTTTCCTCTGCGTCGATCTTCGCGGCGTCACCGCCGGAGAGGGGAATGCCATTCAGGACGATGTCGCCTTGCACGACATGCAGGTAGGCGCGCCGGGCAGCGGGCAGGGCATAGGTCGCCGTCCCGCCAGCGCCGACTTTTGTCGCCAGCAGCAGGGCATCCTGATGAATGGTCAGGCTGTCCTCGCGTCCGTCGGGCGAGGCGATCACGCACCAGCGATCGCGCTTGGCCGCGGCGTCGAAGGTCTTCTGTTCGTATTCGGGCGCGATACCGCGCACGGCCGGTTCGATCCAGATTTGTAGCAGGTGCACTGGTTCGTCCGATGAAGCGTTGGCTTCGCTGTGCATCACGCCCTTGCCGGCGCTCATGCGCTGTACCTCGGGGGCACGAAAAACGCTACCGTTGCCCATGCTGTCCTTGTGCTCAAGCGGACCGGAGAGCAGATAGGTGATGATCTCCATGTCGCGATGGCCGTGCATCGGGAAACCTGCCGCCGGCGCGACGATGTCTTCGTTGATGACACGCAATGGGCCCCAGCCCATCTGCGCCGGGTCGTGATAGTCGGCAAACGAAAAGCTGTGCCACGAGCGCAGCCAGCCATGGTCGGCATGGCCGCGCTCCCCCGCTTTGCGTAACTGGATCATGCCAGCCCGGGGTTGCCGCCGACGCCGATCAGTTTCGGCGAATTCAGCTTGCGTGCACTAACGGTCTTCTTGTCGCGCAACCACTTGCTTACCACCTCCCAGATCGGCTCGCCCTGCGCACCTTCAGCTACCGGCGCCCAGCCTGCCACCTTGTATTTCTTCGCCGCATCGAGCGGCTTGCCATTCAGGCGCATGTCCTGGATGCGGTTGCCGATCTTGGCGTTCGGGTCGCAGGCGTAGGTCAGCCCGCCGACCCGCACCATGTCGCCGCCCTGCTGGTAGTAGGGGTCGGGATTGAACAGGTTGTCGCAGACATCCTCGAGGATCACCTTGATCTGCTCGCCGCTCATTTCGGTAAGCGTGGACATCGGATAGGTAATCGCAGTCTGGTCCATGACATGCTCGAAGGTGATGGTCTGGCCGGGCAGGATCGAGGTGCCCCAGCGGAAGCCGGGCGAGAAGGCCAGGTCGGCGCCCTTCACTTCCATCATGGCGTCGAGGATCAACTGGTCCCAGCTGCCGTTGAAGTTGCCGCGGCGGTAGAGCAGGCCTTCGGAGACGGCGAGCTTCTCTTCGAGCTTGTCCTTGTAGGGTGCGCGGATCTTGTCGATGAGCGCGGACATTTCGGTATCAGCCGCCAGCAGATTGGAGAACACCGGTAGCAGCTTGTAGCGGAAGTCTGAAATCTTGCCGCCCTTGACGTCGAAGTCGAGCACGCCGAGGAACTTGCCGTTGGAGCCGGCGTTGGTGACGAGCGTGACACCGCCCTTGTTCTGAACCTTCACCGGTTGCGGAACGCCATCGTGGGTATGACCACCGAGAATGGCGTCGATGCCGGTGACGCGTGAGGCCATCTTGAGGTCGACGTCCATGCCGTTGTGCGACAGCACCACGACAACTTGAGCGCCCTGTGCGCGCGCCTCATTCACAACCTTCTGCATTTCCTCGTCCTGGATGCCGAAGGTCCAGTCCGGCACCATGTAGCGCGGGTTGGCGATCGGCGTGTAGGGAAAGGCCTGGCCGACGACGGCGACTTTCACGCCATTCATTTCGCGCATGGCATACGGCTTGAAAACGGGGTCGCCGAAGTCGGTGGTCTTGACGTTCTGCGCGAGAAACTCGATCTTGCCGGCGAAATCCTTCTCGATGATTTCCTTGACGCGCTGGTGGCCGAGGGTGAATTCCCAGTGCGGTGACATCATGTCGACACCGAGCATCTTGCAGGCATCGACCATGTCCTGGCCCTTGGTCCACAGTGCAGTGGCAGAACCCTGCCAAGTGTCGCCGCCGTCAAGCAGCAGCGCATTCGGCCGGCCAGCGCGCAACTGCTTCACCAGCGTAGCCAGGTGGGCGAAACCGCCGACCTGGCCGTAGGTTTTGGCCGCCTGTGCGAAGTCGAGGTAAGTAAAGGCATGTGCCTCGCTACCCCCCGGCTTGATGTTGTAGGCCTTGAGCAGTTTTTCTCCGACGAGGTGGGGCACCTTGCCCAGCGCACCGCTGATGCCGATATTGACGTTCGGTTCGCGGAACCAGATCGGCAGTAACTGGGCGTGGCAATCGGTGAAGTGCAGCAGATGGACGTTGCCGAAACGCGGCAGGTCATAAAGCTTTTCACCACCTTGGGCGGCGAGTGCAGTGCGGGAATCGAGCGCAAAACCAGCGGCGGAAGCGGCGGCCAGGATTTGCAGGAATTCGCGGCGGTTCATGGACATGGAAGGGGTTCCTTGGGATGAAAAAAGCCTGGCAGAGCCAGGCTTTCCGGAGATTGCCGTGCTTATTTATTGACCGGCGATTCGGGGTCGAGCAGCAATGCGACCAGATGCCTGATCTGCTTTTCGCCCAGCGCGCCGACATGACCAAAGCGGGGCATTTCCGAGCAGACGTTGTAAGCCTTGGCGTTGAAAATCTTCGAGTAGACGTACTTTTGGATATCTGCCGAATTGCCGCGCAGTTTGCCGAACTGGTACAGACTGGGGCCGACGGTGCCAAAGGCGGTTTCCTTCGGGCTAATCTGGTGGCAGTTGTAGCAGTTGCCACCCACCGGCAGGCCGGGGTCGTCGGTCCAGGTAAAGCCACGGCCACTTTGTGCCAGCTTTTCGCCTTCTTTCCAGTCGCCCATCAACTTGCCATCGGCAGGGTATTTGACGCCGGCCATCTGGTCGGCTTCCATGCGTTTCGTGATGTATTCAGGCGGGTTGTTGCCGCTACGGTTACACACGGCCTGCAAGCCGTCTTCGGCAAGGCGGTCGGTGGATGCCTGGCCACGGGGCTGAAAGTCCTTTTTGATGACGGCGACGGCCTTGGCTCGATAGTCGGTATCGGCCGCAGTTTCAGCAACGGCCGGCAGGGCAGTGACCATGAGGGTTGTGGCCATGGCAGCCAGCAGAATATTTTTCGTCATGTCTGTCTCCCGGTTAGCGCTTGATGCCCGGGCCTTTGTACTCCAGGCCGTTGGCAGTGCCGATCATGTAGGTCAGCAAATACGTCACTGCATCTGAAGCGTATTTAGGCTGGGGGAAGCGCTGCTGGCGGAAGCAGTCGTTCATGCGCCACTGGTGGGTGAGCATCACGCCGCCGGTCATGCGGTAGCCCGGCCAGCCCTGCACGCCCAGAATCGCACCCTTGGGTGTGCTGATGTTCGGCAGATTCTGCATGCGGATGCGCTTGCCATCCGAGCCATGGCAGGTGTTGCAGGAGAAATCGTAGGGGCCGGCACGGTAGGCCGCCATCGCCTTGCCGGTCTCGAATGCATCCCGCACATGCGGTTCATTGAGCGGCACGGCAAGCTTCATGTTTTTCGAGTGGCTGGCCACATAGGTCACCAGATTGGTGATGTCGGGTGTGAAGTTGGCCGTCGCAAAGGGCTTCTTGGCAATCTCGTCAAAGCTGAAGCCTTGCTTCTCGACCATGCACCAGACGACGCGGCGCTCAAGATCCATTACCGCATCCGCATCGGCGTAATAACGCGGGTGGATGACGTAGGCTCCCTCGACTTTACCAATGCCCTTGCCAAGGTCACAACTTTCAGACAGCGCGACATTCTTTGGGCCGCGCGGCGTCTTCCACTGTTCCTCGCCCTTCATTTCGAACAGTTCGGCCGGGTTGCTGTCTTCCATTTCGGCGCGGAACTTCTCAAACTCCAGCGTGGCGGCATCCTTTTCTTCGGCGACGACTACCGGTGCCCTTTTGGTGGCAGGTTTCGGTTTTGTGACAGGGGATTTTACCGGGGCCTGGGCAGACGCAACACCCATGACCACCATGGCGCAAAGCGCGCCGATGATGTGTCGTTTCATAGTCTCCTCCTGTGAAGGAATGGGGCGGGTGTGTCCCGCCCCGTTTATTGTCGTTTTGTTACGGATGAAGCTGTCAGGCAACCGCAGCTTCGTCGGTCCGCTTGTCACCCTTGTTATCGACCCAGTTAACGGTGACCTTGTCGCCGGCCTTCGCTCCCTTGACCTTGAAGCCGAACACCGGATTACGTGACACCGACGTGCCGGTCTGGCCCGAGACGACAGTTTTCCCGTTCAGGGCGACCGTCATGCTTTGTATGAAATGCGCGGGTACCGTTTTGCCATCGTTATCCTTGCGCTGACCGGTTTCCATCGCGTGACTCATCAGGATGCGAATTTCGGCGACATCGCCCTTCATCTGGGCACGAATTTTCATCGGATCTGCCATGTGGTTTTCCTTTCTTTATCCGGTTGGATCAGCCGCCGCAGCCGCCGACAGTGACTTTGACTTCCTTCTGGGTGCTGTAGAACTTGCCATCAGCCTTGGCTATCGCCCGAATGACGGAGGTCTGGGAAACCTTCAGGCGGACAGAAGCGTCGGCCATGGCACCATTGGCAAACTCGAAGTAAGCCGAGAGCGGGGACGGGTTCATCTTCACCAAAATGGCGATCGACGTGGTGTTCGGGATATTGCTGGTGACATCGACCGGTACCACGGCACCGTTCTCGGCAATTTCTGGCGCCTTCATGACCAAGTCCTTGTTGTCGCCAGCACCGCCGGCGCCAAGAGCCTTGATTGCCTCATCGAGATCTTTGGCTTCGAAAGCCGCCTTGTTCCAGTCATCGGCATAAGCCAGCGTCGGCTTCAGTACGCCGGCGGCCAGCAGGCCGGCCAGCATACCCGTCGCGCCAGCGCCCTTGAGTACGGTTCTGCGAATCATATCCATTGAAACATTTCCTCCTGTGGTCTGAGAGAGTATTGCGGATCATGTGACACTTGACGATTCTCAAGACTTTTTGCCTGCAACGCAAGCCTCTGTCCTGATTTCGAAATAAAGAATCGGTATGTCAGAGAATGCTGATGCAGCTTGCGGGATCGCTTGGCCGGATTTACCCCAGCCTCTTTTGATATACTCCGCGCCCAACGTGGGGGGGTAGCTCAGCTGGGAGAGCGCCGCGTTCGCAATGCGGAGGTCGTGAGTTCGATCCTCATCCTCTCCACCACCAATAAAAACGGCCGGCCCGGTTTATCACCGGCCGGCCGTTGTCCCTTTGCTCCCTTGAACTATTCTTGCGTCTATTTGCCCGCGATCTTCTCAAGCTTCTCGGCGCGGATCAACTGACCGTCGAGACCGGATTCCTTGGCAGAGCCACCGTAGGCCAGCGTCAGTAGTTGCGTGTAGTAGACGACCGGCATCTTGAACTTGGTGCCGTGCTTCTTGTTGATCTCGGACTGATAGATCTCGACGTTGGCCTGGCACAGCGGGCAGGGCGTCACGATCAGGTCAGCCGAACTGTCATAGGCTGACTCGACGATGTCGCGAATCTGCTTCTGCGCTTTTTCCGGTTCGGAGAAGGCCAGGGCGCCGCCGCAGCAAGAGACTTTCTGATCGTAGGGCACTGCTTCTGCACCGACGGTTTCGATCATCTTGTCGAGATATTGCGGGTTTTCGAACGACTCGCCGGCGATGCCATAAGGCCGGTTGGCCTGACAGCCGACGTAGCCGGCGATCTTCACGCCATCCAGCGGCTTGACTACAGCTGCTCTCATGGCGTCATAGCCGATGTCTTCAATAAGCACCTCGGTCATGTGACGACCGCGGAGTTGGCTCTTCAGGTTCAGGCCGGCTTCCTTAAGTGCTTCGTTCGTCTCGGCCAGCAGGCTGCTTGATTCATGCAGGCGCTCGACGGTTTCGCGAATCGATAGCCAACAGGCCGGGCAACCGGAGACGATGTCCTGGCCAGGCAGTTCCTGCTCGGAAATTGCCAGATTGCGGGCATTCAGAACCAGACGGGGCAACTCGCCACCTTCGGCATAGCCGATCGAGGCGCCACAACAGTTCCAGTCGGGAATCTCGTTCAACTGGATGTTGAGCTTGTCGCACATGACACCGAACGAGGTCAGGTAGTTCGATGCCGAAGCACCCTTCTGGGAAGAGCAGCCCGGGTAGAAGGCGTATTGTTTCTTGGTCATATTCTTCGCTATCTCCTGTTGCCGGTTAGGTGAGGCCGCGGCGGCGATCTTCGATCTCGCGTGCCTTGGCGATCATCTTCTGAATGCCGCTCTTGTCTTTGCAGGTATGGCCGCCGAAGATTTCCATCGGGTTCAGGCGCTTGGCTTTCACCAAGCCGAGGCCAATGCCTTGCATGGCCAAGCCATTTTTCACGCCTTGCACCAAGCCATCCTTGAAATACATGGCCAACGAGAAAGTCAGCTCATTGACCCGACCATTCTTGACACCGTTGTCCCAGAAGATCTTGGCGATCACCTGGTTTGGCTGGCCTTTGGGTGACTGACCGAGGCGGTAGGAGTAGTTGGCCAGACCGTGCATGATGTGCGTGATCGGCAACTTGCGCGGGCAGCGCGCCATGCAGTTGTAGCACGAGGTGCACATCCACATCGAGTCGGTCTTCAATACTTCCTCGCGCTTGCCGGCGCGGATCATCATGAAGATCTTCTGCGGCGAGTGTTCCCAGTGCGGGCCGAACGGGCAGGAGCCGGCGCAGACGCCGCACTGCATGCACATTTTGACCCAGTGGCCTTCCTCGACATTGGCTTCGACTTCCTTGAGGAAGTTGTTCTTGTATTTTGCGACGGCAGTTTGGTTTGCTGTAGTCATCGTCATGCGCTCCTTTTAGCCGAAGCCCTTCATTGGTGACGGGCCCATTTCAATGAGTTCAGCGACATAGTCGTTGATCAACTGGGCTACGCGGGCGTTGTCGGTAATGGCAACCTCCTGTGTCTGCACGCGCTCGGGCTCAAGGCCCAACTGCTTCAGCGTGTCGCCGATCTTGCTCATGCGGTAGAAGGCCATCTCCGAGCCCTTTACGAAGTGGCACTGATACTCGTCACCGCGCTTGCAGCCCATCATCATCACGCCGTCGTAACCGGAGTTCAGCGCGTCGGTGATCCAGATGGTGTTGACCGAGCCGAGGCAACGCACCGGAATCGCCCGTACGAAAGCCGAATAGGTAATGCGCTGCAGACCGGCCATGTCGAGCGCCGGGTAGGCGTCGTTTTCGCAGGCGAGAATCAGGATGCGCGGTTTTTCTTCGTCTTCATCCGGCACATTGACGGCCTTGACCTGCATGCCGACGGAATCGCAGGAATAGTTTTCAAAGGAGATGACGCGCACCGGGCAGGCGCCCATGCAGGTGCCGCAACGGCGGCAGCGTTCTTCGTTGAATACCGGGAAGCG
>CAJBAP010000190.1 GCA_903950295.1 uncultured Rhodocyclaceae bacterium | reverse complement strand
TGCAAGTCATCGAGCATTGCGGCATCCCCGGCGTCTTTTGCCTCGACCACGGCCTCGCGCAATTCCATTTGTGCCATCAAAAACTCGGCGGGCATGGCGGTATTGGTTTCCAGCCGCACATCATGACCGGCCAATTGCAACAGGTAGCGCGCACGCTTCAACGGATCTTTCAGCGTCTGGTAGGCTTCATTCACGTGCGTCGCCCACTGCATCGCCAGGCGCTTGTCGCTGTCGGCCAAATGCGCATGTTTGTCCGGATGAACCTTGGTCTGGATGTCGCGATAGAGCAACTCCAGTTGGTCAGCATCCAGACCTTGCTGGCGCTTCAGGCCGAACAGGGTAAAGAAATCCTGCCGCAGCGTTTCGAGGTCAAAGATGGTCATTGATCAGCAGCGATCATCAGACGTGGAAACTCTCGCCGCAGCCGCACTGATCCTTGACGTTTGGATTGTTGAACTTGAAGCCTTCGTTCAAGCCCTCGCGCGTGTAGTCCAGTTCGGTCCCTTCCAGGTACGGCAAACTTTTCGGATCGATCAACACCTTCAGACCGTGACTGTCGAAAACGATGTCATCAGGCTCGGCACTGTCGGCAAATTCGAGCTTGTAGGCCATGCCCGAGCAACCGGAAGTCTTTACGCCCAGGCGAATGCCGATACCCTTGCCACGCTTGGCAATGAAGCCGGCGACATGCTTGGCAGCAGCTTCAGAAAGTGTCACGCCCATTTACTTGCTCTCCTGCTGTTTCTTGTAATCAGCCACGGCGGCCTTGATGGCATCCTCGGCAAGAATCGAACAGTGGATCTTCACCGGCGGCAATGCCAGTTCTTCGGCGATCTGGGTATTCTTGATATCGAGCGCCTGATCGAGCGTCTTGCCCTTGACCCACTCGGTGACCAGCGAACTCGAGGCAATGGCCGAACCGCAACCGTAAGTCTTGAACTTGGCGTCTTCGATCACACCGTTCTTGCCGACCTTGATCTGCAGTTTCATCACGTCGCCGCAGGCCGGTGCGCCGACCATGCCGGTAGCGATGCCATCTTCGTCCTTGCCGAAGGAGCCGACGTTGCGGGGATTTTCGTAGTGGTCGATGACTTTGGTGCTGTATGACATTTCTAGTCCCTCATCAAAATACGGTTAGTGCGCTGCCCACTGGACAGTATTCAGGTCGACACCATCCTTGAACATTTCCCACAGCGGGGAAAGTTCGCGCAGCTTGCCCAGTTTGTCGTGGAGCAGCTTGATGGTGAAGTCGATTTCTTCTTCGGTGGTGAAGCGCCCGATGGTGAAACGGATCGAGCTGTGTGCCAGTTCGTCCGAACGCCCCAGCGCCCGCAGCACGTAAGAAGGTTCGAGCGAAGCCGAAGTGCAGGCGGAACCGGATGACACGGCAATATCTTTCACCGCCATCACCAACGATTCGCCTTCGACATAGTTGAAACTGATGTTCAGGTTATGTGGCACCCGGCTATCGATATCACCATTGACGTAGGTTTCCTCAATATCTTGCATGCCCTTGAGCAGACGATCACGCAGCATGCGAATGCGCTCGTTCTCAGTCGCCATCTCCAGGCGGGCGATGCGGAAGGCTTCGCCCATGCCGACGATCTGATGCGTCGCTAGCGTGCCTGAACGCATGCCACGCTCGTGGCCACCACCGTGCATCTGCGCCTCAAGGCGGATGCGTGGCTTGCGCCGCACATACAACGCCCCAATACCTTTCGGGCCGTAGGTCTTGTGCGCCGAGAACGACATCAGGTCGACCTTGAGCTTGCCAAGATCGATTGGCATCTTGCC
>CAJBAP010000189.1 GCA_903950295.1 uncultured Rhodocyclaceae bacterium | reverse complement strand
GGCATCGTTGGCCTCAACAAGGTGGGTGGAGGCGAGTTCACCGAGAACGACCTGCATCTGCTCGAACTGTTCGCCGGCCAAGCCGCGATTGCCATCGAAAACGCCATGGCAATGGAAAAGGTCGAGCAAGCCAAGTCTGTGGCGGAAGCGGCGCAGGCCGAGTTGCATCGGGTCAACAAGCGGCTTTCGTCGGTCAACCAGGAACTGGAATACCTCTCCCTCTACGACAACCTCACCGGCTTGCCGAATCGTTCGCTGTTCCGCGACCGCATCCGCAAGGAAATCGGCCAGCACGACGAGACCGTGTTTGCCTTGCTGATCGTCGATATCGATCGTTTTCAGGAAATCAACGACACGCTGGGCCACGAAGCGGGCGATGAATTGCTCCGCATCGTTGCCGGACGTTTCGGCAAGGCACTCGATCCGGCCGATACCATCAGCCGCATGTCGGGAGACGAGTTCGCCGTGCTGTTGGCCGGTGCCGATGCCCAGTCCGCAATGAAGTCGGCGCAGCGCCTGCTAACCGCGCTCGACGAGACCATGAATCTGGCAGATCAGGAAGTGCTGGTCACGGCAGGCATTGGCATTTCGCTCTACCCGCAAGACGGCGACGACATTTCAACCTTGTTCAAGCATGCCGATGTGGCCATGCTGGCGGCCAAGCGCGACAAGTGCGGCGCCCATCTGTTCGATGCACAGAACGATGTCGGCGGCCCGCGCCGCTTTGCCCTGGTGCGCGACCTGCGCGCTGCGCTCGACAACGAGGAATTCGTCCTGCACTACCAGCCGAAGGTCGAACTGGCCACCAGCACCATCACGGGTGTCGAGGCACTGGCGCGCTGGCGCCGCGCCGACGGCTTCTTCGTGCCACCCGACATGTTCATCACCGCCCTGGAGCAAACCGGGCTGATCCAACGCTTTACCTGGTGGGCGCTCGAGACGGCGATGCGCCAACGCAATGCCTGGCTGAAACGGCGCTACAACTTGCGCATCGCCGTCAATGTGCCGATCAGCGTCATCACCGATCCTAACTTCATCACCGATCTGACCCAACTGGTCGAACGCCACGCCGCCTGCGGTGGCATCACCATTGAAATTACCGAAAACGTCTTCTTCGGTGACTACGACCGACTGAACGCCGTACTTACCGAACTGCGCAAGTTTGACATCGAATGTTCGATCGACGATTTCGGTACCGGCTACTCATCGCTCTCACGCCTGCGCCAGCTGCCGGTCGCCGAACTCAAGATCGACCGCTCGTTCGTCATGGACATGCTGCGCAGCAAGGACGACGAGGTGATCGTCAAATCAACCATCGATCTGGCACAGAACCTGGGACTCAAGGTAGTGGCCGAAGGCGTCGAAAACGTCGAGACACTCCAGCAACTCTACCGCCTGCGCTGCGATAGCGTCCAAGGCTACTTCATCACCAAGGCACTACCGGTCGATGAGCTGGAAAACTTTCTGGCGCAATCCAAATGGGCTGTAGCACGCAGCAGTCGTCCCGCATCAGCCCAGACGCGCCAACCAGGCTTCGGCTGACGGCCGAATCAGGTCAAGCAGCAACGTCGGCCAGAAGCCGAATCCGATCAGCAGCAAGGCGAATAAGAGCGCCGGCCAGAGTTCGCGCGGACGCAGGTCGGTGGCCTGCTGCACACTGGCTTGCGTGGTCGGGCCAAAAAATGCACGGCGATAGAGGCTGAGGAAATAGGCGGCACCGATCACCATGCCAATCAGCGCGGCCAGGCCGGCACCGGCGTGATCCTTGAAAGTGGACATCAGGATCAACAGTTCGGCGGGGAAGCCCGAGGTGCCGGGCAGGCCCATGCCGGCCAGGCCGTAGAGCAAAAACAAGCTCGCCAGCAAAGGCATGGTGCGGGCGGCACCACCAAGGTTGGCGATGTCGGTGGAACCAATGCGATGGTGCAGGTGGCTCGCCAACAGGAAAAGCCCACCCGAAGCGATGCTGAAATTGAGCAGCTGCAGCACCGCGCCTTGCAAACCTTGCAGATTGAATGAAGCAATGCCCAGCACGACGAGGCCAACGTGCGACAGGCTGGCGTAGCCGAGCATGCGCCGCAGGTTGGTCTGCGCCAACGCCGCCGCCGCGCCATACAGGATCGACACCGTACCCAGCGCAGCCAGTAACCAGTGGAGTTCCTGCGCAGCAGTCGGCGCCAGCGGGACGGCAAAGCGGATCAGGCCATAGGCGCCGAGTTTGAGGCCGGTGACGATGGCAGCAACTGCCGCCGGCCCTTCCATGGCCAGCAGCGGCAACCAGGTGTGCAGCGGAAACAACGGCACCTTGACGCCGAAGCCGACCAGCAGCAAAAGGAAAACCAGCATCTGCACGTCAGTGGGCAGCGGGGTCAGCAACAAGGTCGGCAGATCGAACACCAGACCACCACCCGCGCCATCCGTACCACCGCTGGCAGCACCGAAGGCCAGGACGAGGAAACCGAACAGCAGCGGCACGCCCCCAGCCAGCATCACCATCGTGTATTTCATGGCCGCATGGCGCCGTTTGGGTCCGATGCCCCACAGGCTGACAAGGAAATACAGCGGGATCAGCGTGAATTCCCAGAACAGGAAAAACAGCACCATGTCGAGCGCGCAGAAGATGCCGAGGGTAGCGGCTTCGAGCAGCAGCAACAGGCTGTAATAGAGGCGCGGCAGAGTATGCACGCTGGTCCACGAAGCGAGGATGACGCCAACGAACAGCACAGCGGTAGCTGGCAGGAACAGCAGCGAAATGCCATCGACACCCACCAGGTAGTGGATATTGAGGCTGGGGATCCAGGCATGCTTTTCGATTAGCTGGAAGCCCGCCTGTGCCGGATCGAAAGCCAGGACGACCACCAGTGCCAGACCCAGATTGACGAGTGCCACCACGAGTGCGATACCTCGCGCGGCGACGGCACGCGGCCAGAGCCAGATCAGCGCCACGCCCAGCAAGAGCGGCAGAAAGAGGCAGGAAAGCAAGGGCAGACTGCTCATCATTCCGCTCCGAAGCGCGCCGCCATTGCCTGCGTGGCAGGCTCGATCAGCGTCAGCCAGGACTCGAAGAAAAAGCCGGCTGCCAGTAAAACGATCACCGCCACGCCACCCACCAGATATTCCATCGGCAATGTGCGCTCAAGCACCGGATCATTCTCGCCGGCGACGTGCGGTGCCAGAAAAGCTTTCTGGAAGGCATACAGCAGGAAACCGGCGGCGGTCACGTTGCCCAGCGCCGTTGCCACCGTCGGCAAGGCGCCAAAGCGCTCCATCGCGGCCTCGAGCACCAGGTGGGCGGCGTCGAAGCCCGGGGTGCCCGGCATACCGGCGATGGCCAGACCGCCGATAAGGAAGCAGACGGCGATGAAGGGAATGCGCTCGAACAGGCCGCCGAGCCGGGCGAGATCGGTGGTGCGCGTACGGCGAAAAACGAAGCCGACCATGAACAGCATCACCGTCACGGCGAGACCAAAGTTCACCGCCAGCAGGAGGGCGCCAG
>CAJBAP010000188.1 GCA_903950295.1 uncultured Rhodocyclaceae bacterium | reverse complement strand
TGATGTCCGGGCGACAATTGAAAACAGGAGAAACAGAAGAAAATGGAATGCGAAGACTTTTTGGAACCGAAGCAGGATCAGGAATTCGACGACGACCTTTGAGGTCAGAAAGTCTTGGATGATGAGAAGCCGCCATGGGCGGCTTTTTTCATTTCTTGGCCGCAGCAGCGTATTGCATTAGCGGTATGATTTTCCCGGCACCGCTTGGTCGGTCGCGGAAAAGCTTCCGGCTTTCTCCTCAGGCCTGCCTACAACAAGGCGGCGCCACCATCACAGGCCAGTGCATCCGGTCAGGCTGGCGGTTTCAAACTCTCTATGTGAGTGTCGTCGTCGCCCCACGTTTGCATGCATGATTGGCCGCCGCCCCTGGTCTTGCGGAGAACTGGAGCAAGAAACTGCTGGATCGGTCCGAGCGCCTCAAATCTCTATCGACGTAACTCTTGAAACGATCAGGGATCCCGGCAAACTAGAATTCTGATTTTGCAAACACCATCCACTCCATGATCGACAACATCAAGAGCTTCTTCGTACAGTTCATTGAACCCGACATCGCCGACAATGTCACCGGGACTCCGTCCTTGCAGGTCGCAACGGCAGCCCTGCTGCTGGAGATGATGCGTATGGACAACGAACTCAAGGACGAGGAACGACTGGCCATTGCCAGCACCCTGCAAACACAGTTCAGTCTCGGAAGGGAGCAAATCGAAACCCTGATGGCGCTTGCGGAACAGGAAGCGCGCGAGGCCAACGACTACTACCAATTCACCTCGCTGATCAACAAGCACTGCGATCCGGCCCAAAAGGTGCAGATCATCGAGAACCTCTGGCATGTGGCGATGATCGACGGACACCTCGATGCCCACGAACTGCACCTGATGCGCAAACTGGCGGACCTGCTTTACGTCGGCCATGCCGACTACGTGGCCGCCAAGCAGCGGGCGCGCGAGTCGGCCAACCTGTCGGCGTAAGCACGTCACATCAAAACTCATGGCATACGACCGTTCCGTCCCGTCACCCGGCAATGCGTTCCAGGTCGCCCACGCCGAACTGTTGCTCAACAGCCATCACTCTCTCCTGAAGAGTGAGCTACTGAATCCGTCCACCACGGAAATCGGTCGCGCCCTGTACGAAGCTCCCATGGTGGTGCTGGCGCACGATACGACCGCCGATCCAGTCTTCTTCTACGGCAACCTTGCCGCCCAGCAGCTGTTCGAAATGAACTGGAACGAACTGGTCCAATTGCCCTCGCGCTTTTCTGCCGAACCAGTAGCCCGTGATGAACGGCAACGACTGCTCGATCTCGTCGCGCGGCAGGGCTTTATCGACAATTACTCCGGCGTACGCATCACAAAATCCGGCAAGCGCTTTTTAATCGAACACACGACGGTCTGGAACCTGCTGGGGCAAGGAGGTCAGGTGCTGGGTCAGGCGGCGGCTTTCGATCACTGGGTACCGATCACCTGATCCGAGCAGGGCTCAACCCCGCTATGCGCTTTCCTTCCGTTTGACCTCTTCGGTTTCCGGAGGCATCTCTTCCACCTCTTCGTCACGCGCGTCGGTCAGGGGAGCACACCGCACCCCACATCGCCCGCTCTTGCAACTCCCCGGGGCAGCAACTTCAATGCCCTCCTCGCCCATGCTCTTCAAAAGAAGATAAATGGCGCCGACGGCGACAGCCAGGACGATGAGAGCGATAAGAATAGAAAACATGATGGGGGACGTAGTGTGGTCAGCGACGACAATATGCTACCGCGTCTCAACCGTCTGGCTCAGCGTTTGCTTGGTTTGGCTTTATCTTCGGAATTTCAGCCATGACCATCCAGGCAATCAGCGAAATCGGCAGTCGCATCCTTCCAGATGAAAAGAGCTTCCTCGATGGCCGGTTCATCCTCGAATCGAACATCGGTCGCATCGAGCAACAAACCCGAGATGGCTTCGATGATCAGATTCTTTGGCAGACTGTATCGGCTACGTAGTCAGGATGTCAGCGCGTTGAGCAGTGATTTCAATTCGGCAACCTCGGCTTCGAGGGCCGCAACCCGTTGCTCCAGATTCGCGCTGCTCTGGGTTTCGGTCGATGCCTCTGCCGATTCGCTGGCCTCTTCTACCGCCACCTCACCGCTGAACAGATGGGCATAGCGTGACTCGCGCTTGCCTGGTTCCCGGGGCAGGCGGATGACAAACGGGCCATCCTCGCGTTGCGACAATCGATCAAGGGCTGCCTCCACTTCGGTCACATCTTTCAAGGGACAGAGGCGACTGGCCCGGGTGCGAAGTTCGCCAGGGGTCTGCGGCCCTCTCAGAAGCAGTTCGCAGACAATGGCCAGTTCCTGTGGAGAGAATTTCAGGGTGCCGTATTCGGTGTTGCAGAAACGGTGACGGTATTTGGCGACACGGCTACCGTAGCCGGTTTCCTCGCTGACCAGGTATTTCTTGCTGAGCCCATCCAGGGTTTGCTGAACGGTCATCTCATCAAGTTCAAGCACGGGGTCGCGGTTGCTCTTCTGGTTGCAGGCGTTGGTCAGGGCATTCAGGGACAGCGGATACTGCTCAGGAGTGGTGATTTCCTTTTCGAGCAAGCAGCCGATGACTCGGGCTTCAAGTAGGGAGAGTTCGATGGTCATGGTTTCAGGTTGTATTTCTTGAATACGGTTCTGGCTTCTTCATGAGCACGACCCAGCGTGCAGATTTTGGGGTTCTCGTTATGGCCACTGAAGTATTCATCTTCTTGCTCCTGTACCCATCACGTCGTCAATGTGCCCCGCAGCACTTCTTGTACTTCTTGCCGCTGCCACAGGGACAAGGATCATTGCGCCCCACTTTTGGATCTGCACGCTTGACGGGGACAGCCATGGCGTCGCACCGCGGCCGGTGATCGGGATGCCAGAACCGCCATAGGGCGCCAACGCTGGCGGGGATCTGCTGCGTCAGGGCTTCCCGTTTGGCTGGGGTATTGCTCAGGGCCTGTTGTTCGGGCGTCGCACCGTCAGCACCCAAGATGTAGATCGGCATCAGGGCTTCCGTGGCCTGAGCATTATCAAACAGCGGTTGCCATTCCTTTCGCGCCAACGCGATTCCCTGGATGAAGCCGTAAGCCCACATTTCTCCATCCAGGTATTCCTTGGATTTATCTTGATAACTGGCGGTATCGAAGACGGAGTCGATGTCATCGGGATCGTAATCAATCGCCCAACGGATGCCGTTGCAGTGCCGGACGATCAGATCCGAGATGCGTTGCGCCTGCTCGGCGTTCGGAAAGTTTGGCGCATGTTCTTCGTCGGGGCCCCAGATGCCGGGAAACCATTTGTCCGTGGGCACATCGACGGGGCCAATTACCACGGCAGTCAGATAACCGTCCAAGGCGTCGATCATCATGGTTTCGTCGGAGGTGGCACCTGATGCCAGGAATCGATCCAGTTCGTTGAACTCGGCTTCGGAGAGAGGTGCCATGAGGCGAACAGCGTCAGGAGTGGGAGTCATAGGTGATTCAGTGATCAGAAATTGGCGGAAGCGTAACGGATTGGCGCAAGTTGTGCCATCTGGGTGGGCTATCGGGATTCAGGCTCACTGTTGCCGTCATCCCCGAACTCAGGAGGAGTCCATCCCAGAAGTTCGGCCAGACGGCAAATGACCCATGCCGATTCCTTTGGGTTGAAATCAACGCCTGTGTCGATCAAGCCCCGGTAGCAGCGTGCAAGGACTTCTCTTTCGGACAGGTTGTCCTTGAATACCAAGGTCTGCGCGTGTTCGGTCAAAACGCAGGCCATGTCCTCGCACTGCTCGTAGCGAGCGAGAACCAACTCTTGTGGCGCATTGGGGCGATCGCGGCCTGGCGTGATGTACATCGCCATGAAGGACTGCGGGGGCTCAATCTGATTATCGATGGTCATGATCGGATTTCTGGCGCAGCAGTTTCAACATGTCGTTCAGTGAGCCATTCCAGAACCATACCAAGGACGCCATGATGATCGATATGGGAATATCCCAGTCCGGGGCCGGGAAAACAAACGACCCCATGATCAGCAAGCCGAGGCCAATCAGGAAGGTTACGATCTTCCATGGGCGCCAGTATTCGGCCAACACTGCTTTCATGTTATCCCTTGAAGCCACGAATCAGGCGCCCTTCCCGTTTCGTCGGCCGCCCCTTCAGATCAGATCCAGGTACCGGCGCAAGTTTTCGCAACTCCTGTTCGCGCAAACGACTGGCCTCGCTTTCCGGCGTCTCCTGGTAGAGCAGTCGCGCCTCCGGTGCCGGCCTGCGCTGTTCGGCCATGCCCTGCACGATGACCACGAACACCGTCTGACCAATGGTGATCTCGAGTTCGTCGCCTACCTTCAGTTCGCGTGCCGGCTTGACGTGCTCACCGTTGCACTTGATCTTGTGGCTGGCGATCGCTGTTGATGCCAGACTGCGTGTTTTGAAGAAACGCGCCACCCAGAGCCACTTGTCGATGCGCATGCGTGCAGTGTCACTCATTGGGGATTCTTCCTCAGAGGATTGAGCAAAGGCCGCAAACCGTTGTGATCCATCTCCTGCATCAGGGCCAGCAGGCGGCCAGTATAAGGAAATAAGCCAATTTCACCCATTTGAAGCATCGAAGACGTGCATCACACATGGGTAGCCTTGCGGCTGTAGTTTTTCCCATTTTTTTAATTTGGAGATGTGATGGCAACCAAGAAAGCCTCGGCCGCTAAGGCCAAAGTCCCCGCGAAGAAACCCGTAGCTGCTGCGAAAGCTCCGGCCAAGAAACCGGTCGCTGCTGCCAAGCCTGCCGAGATGAAGCCGATCAAGGCCGCTCTCAACAAAACCACCCTGATCGCTCATCTCGCTGAGAACTCTGGCGTCGAACCCAAGGCGGTGAAGGCCGTGCTGACCGCTCTCGAAGCCACCACCCTGGCCTCGATGAGCAAGAAGGGCATCGGTGAATTCACCCTCCCCGGTCTGCTGAAGGTCATTGCCCAGAAAGTGCCAGCCAAGCCCAAGCGCTTCGGCAAGAACCCATTCACTGGTCTGGAACAATGGTTCCCAGCCAAACCGGCGTCCGTCAAGGTCAAGGTCCGTCCGTTGAAGAAACTGAAGGACGCCGTGCTGTAATCAAGTCACAGCCAACTGTACGGATCGGGGCATGGCCGCTGGCCATGCCTTTTTTCTTGCCACCCCAAATCACCTCAGAAACCCAAGGAGTACCAGATGGTATTGCTCGAATTCTCCATGTCTCCCTTCGGCAGGGGCGAAAGCCTGAGTCCTTATGTCGCCCGTTCGCTCGACATCATCGACAAGTCGGGACTGCCCTATCAACTGACCCCGATGGGAACGATCCTGGAAGGCGAGTGGGATGAGGTGATGAAGGTAGTCTCGGACTGCTTTGCTGTCAAGAAAAGCGACTGCGACCGCATCAACTCCCAGATCAAGATCGATTACCGGGCAGGCCTGTGTTCCACTGTTTGATAGGTTCACTCGGCAACATGGTTGTGATCAGAGTTAATCAAGTAATCATAAATTCCGGCGCCTTGGGTCAATTTGGCGTCAGCGCCAACACCCATCGGGTGCTGGGTGCGGTCGGAACCGTTGCCACAGCCGAGGTCTTCCACCGAACAATACTTGTCGCAGCCCCAGCAGATGCTTTCGGGGTGCTTAGGGTGGCGCGGAAACTTCATGGCCATGATTACCGGGACTCTGTGGAAGCAGTTGAAGGCGCTGGTTCACGCATCAGGCGAAAAGCGATGCAGAGACCGTAGATCATGTTCCCCAGCGCAAATCCCGCCAACAGAAGGGCGATGGAAAATGCGAATTCCTGGGTCCGCAGCAGGTAGGAAATGGCCGTCGACAATCCGTTCAAAAGAACAAAGATCCAGAACAGCGGGTTGCGTGGCTGGAACAGCCTAGCGAAGCGCATCAGCCATCGTCTGTGTGATGGCGGCAAGTTCCCGGCGGTACCTTGGCAGCCAGGTTTCCTTCGTCACGGGACCGGCGCCAAAGCGAATGCGTACCGGATTTCCGTCCAGCATGGCATCGGCGCCGAAGGCATCAATCCCCCGCAGTGAGCACTCCTTGCCGATCTCATGTTCATGCTGGGCCAGCAGATCTGCTTCATCAGTGAGCGAGATAACAGGGGCTTCGATCAGACGGCTGCCCGCCAGCCAACTGGCTTTGGCAAATCCGCCAACAGTCAGCACCTTGGCCGGCTCGAAACAGTGAAACCGAAAATCCCCGAGTTGCCGGAAGCGTTCGGCATGCGGGTGGTAGCGCAGGTAGCGAGCAACCAAGAGCGGGTCAGCCTCAATGGAATTCACTTCTCCCATCAACGAGACACGCGCCATCTCGCCCTCCCCCATGGCCTTGGCAATCATCAGGCTGGCGCGGGGATTGGTGGCAAGGTTGCGTGTGTGCTCGGCCAGGCTGGAGATCAGGAAGATCGGCCGGTGATGTTCGTCAGTGACAAATGGGACTGCACTGGCAAAGGGAAATCCCTCAAGTGTGGTCGAGTGAGTGGCCAGTGCTGCATCCGGTACGGAATGCAGCAGATCGATCAGAAGTTCGAGGCGGGAGAGCATAGGTGGGGATTGTAGTGCGGGCTCCCTTGACCGACAACGCATCCAGGCCAGGAACCCCGCCAGTACTGGCGCAGAAGGAAAAAAAGCCCCAAGTCATTGAGACCTGGAGCTTTTTCCTACCAGAATTCTGGTAGTGCTTGGTTTTCTATCAAAAACTCGCTATTTGAGCCAATGAGGATAGGAATCACCGCAACTCATACCAAGCACCTCGACCGCTACCACGCAAACCCAGATACCCCTTCTCAACCAATGCACGGAAGTGCTGTTTGAGCGTATTGCGATTGGCACCGGTCAGGGTTATTGCCTCGCCGATGGTGATCCGCCCATGCTCGCGAGCAAACTCGACGATCTGTAGCGAGAGTTCCGGCAGCGTTGCCAAGACAAGCCTCTCCCGTTCCACTTTCTTTTCGAGTCGCTTCACCTGCTCTGACAAGACACGCAGGAAGAACATCAGCCAAGGCTGCCAATTAGGTGCCTCGGTCCGGATCGAACCTTGCGTCTGACGAAGCGCCAAGTAGTAGGCTTCCTTGTTGTGCTCAACCACGCTCTCCAGCGAACTGTAGGGCACGTAGGCATAACCCGCCTGCAGCAACAGTAGGGTGGTCAGCGCACGGCTGAGCCGACCGTTGCCATCCTGGAACGGGTGAATCTCAAGGAAGACCACCACGAACACGGCAATGATCAACAGTTGGTGCAGTTGCCCCTTCTCGATTTCCTGCCGGGTCCATTCCACCAATTCAGTCATGAGCCGAGGCGTATCGAACGGCGTTGCCGTTTCAAAGACGATGCCGATCTGCGCACCGTTCTCATCGAAAGCCGCGACACTGTTCGAGTTTGTCTTGTATTTGCCGCGATGCCAGTCATCCTTCTCGCTGTATTGCAGCAAGATTTGGTGCAACTGCTTGATGTGGTTTTCGGTGAGGGGAATATCCTGCCATGAGCGGAAAACCAGATCCATCAACTCCGCGTATCCCGCCACCTCCTGTTCGTCGCGGGTAGCGAAGGACTTGATCTGCAGATTAGACAACAGCCGCTCGACCTCTCGGTCGGATAGTTTGCTGCCCTCGATCCGTGTCGAGGAACCGATGCTCTCGATCGTGGCGACACGACGTAGCGCCGACAGTCGATCAGGCGCAAGCGTACCCAATGCGCGCCATGCGCCTTTGAACTCTTCAATTCTGGCAATCAGGCCCAGAACCTCGGGGGTGATTTGGAGGGTTTCGGAGCGGATCATGAGACCAATACTACACCCGTTTACACCCAATAAATAGGGGAACCATTTTCAGGCCCGATTACACCCATTTCATTCGGCGCGTCAAACAATAGAGCATCTAGGTCACTATAGTTTTGGTTTGTTCGATGTGCCCGGGTAATCCCCCCGTACTCAACGAGATTAGAGTGGATGACGAATGGCGACTGGCTTGTCAGATGGTGCTGCGCGACGAGGACATCATCGTCGACTATCCAAGCAGATAAGCGAGCAAACAAATGGCCGACGCCATCGCCGACCGTGCCAAGGCGGCCTATCTCGGCCTGGCGATCGGCGATGCGCTGGGTGCGACGGTCGAGTTCATGACACCCGGTGAGATTCGCCATCAATACGGTACGCATCGCGAGATGCGTGGCGGTGGATGGCTGCGGCTCAAGCCCGGCCAGGTCACGGACGACACCACCATGTCGCTGGCGCTCGGCCGTGCCATTATCGACAAGGACGGCCAAGTCGAGGCGCTGGCCTGCGCTCAAGCCTTCGACGCCTGGATGCGCGCCAAGCCAGTGGATATCGGCAACACGGTGCGGCGCAACCTGGTGACGTTCCGCCATTCCGGCAATCCGGTGGCACCACCCTCCGAACACGACGCCGGCAACGGCGCGGCGATGCGCGTGCTGCCCGTTGCACTGGCCACACTCGGCCAACCGACGCAAGTTGTCAGCGCTGCGGTACGCGCACAAGCACATGTTACCCACCACAACGAACTGTCGGATGCCGCCTGCGACACGCTGGTGGCAATGACTCAAGCCACGCTGGAAAAAATCGGCGTGGCCGGAGGGAATCCCCGTGGGACTGGCAGTACGGCGCAAGACCTGAATCACTTCGCCACGGACCTAGTCGCCCGCTATCCTCAATACGCATTCGATGGCCGCCGCCGTGAGAATCCGAGCGGCTATGTCATCGAAACGCTACAGGCGGTCTTTCAGGCATTTTTCGGTACCACCAGCTTCGAGGCCTGCCTGATCGATGTCGTCAATCGTGGTGGCGATGCCGACACCACAGGGGCCATTTGCGGCATGCTTGCCGGGGCGTGCTACGGCCTCGAAGCCATTCCAGCCCGCTGGTTGAAAGCACTCGATACGTCAGTGCGCGAAGCCTGCCTGGTTCAAGCGACGGCGCTGGTCTCTGCCTGAGTTACATCGAGAAAATCAGAGAGACGTCCGGTCACGACCTCGATACCCATGCGGGCGAGAAAGCGCTGCTCCTTGTCCGTCGGTTGCTCGATCAGCGCCCAGCCTGCCGGTTTATCTGACCCGTAGATCAGGTCGGACATCACCATACGTTCGGTATCACGGTTGAAGCGCAAGCCGAGGAAAAGATAGCGCTTGCCGGCACGCAGCGTCTTCACGGTAAGCGGCACGGCAAAGCCCCCCATCAGCTCGGTGATGTAATCCACATAGTCGGCATCCGAGGCGATGAAGTGGGGCTGCGGGTGCGGCGTACCCATCGGCTTGAACAGCACGGGCAACGCCGCATCGACCGCTTCGGGTGTCACTTCGCGATAAGCCGTACCATCATGCGCGAACAGCTTGAAACGATAATCCGTACCACCGATGCGGGAAATTCCAACGACCAATGTGTGTGGCGTATGGGCATAGCTGTCCTGTAACTGCGTGTCACGATTGATGTCGATCACATAGGCGGGCTTGATTGTCGCCAGCCAGTCATGAAGCGCCGCGCGCGTCCAGATGGTTTCGCCATACGTGCGCACGAGGAACTTATTGACCGCCGACCGCCCGCGTTTCAACTCGACGTTCATCGCCGCACGCGGAAACTCGTACATCAGCTTGGGCGCCATCGGCTTGCCGTCGTTCATGGCGATGATCAGTGAGTCACTGTCCGCCGGTATCGGCCGATCATCCGCCATGGCATGAACGCCAGCCAAAACACCCGGCCCGAGATAGGGAACCACCGTGCCGTTCGTAATCCCGTCAATCCACTTTCCAGCCAATTCGATCATATCCACATCACCGTGAAGCACGACAAATAATCGCGACGATCAGGCACGTGCAATTTTCACGCCTACGTGAATATCAAGGATCGGGCCATTTAGCGTGCGTGGATTGTCGGGTTTGCGACAAACTAGCACTAAGGCTTGATTTGAGGCATTGAAGCGAGCAGGCATCGAGGACTTTTGCTGGCACGACCTGAGGCACACCTGGGCGAGCTGGCATGTGCAGAATGGAACCCCTCTGCATGTGCTGCAAGAACTGGGTGGGTGGTCATCCTTGAAGATGGTGCAGCGGTATGCCCATCTCAGCGGCGAACATCTACGGGCTTGGGTCGATCATCCGGCTGTGCGCCTGATCGTGGATAACGAAAATCCTCAAACCGGTACCTATGGCTGATCTACGTCATAGTTACGTCATAGTGAACGAAAAAACCGCCCGAAGGCGGCTTGCTTCTACCTCCCAAACCCCTGACTTATTTCAGGAATTTGGTAGTGCTTGGTTTTCTATCTACAACTCGCTATTGGGGTAAGTGTGTATTGCTGCGTGCCCCATAGGGGGAGTGATAAACACTCAGCGTGACAGTAGCTCGATGTACGCCTGATAGCTGTAGCTGCGGTTCTTCTTCTGTCCAGTCATCTCGGTCGCAATGCCCAGATCCTCGAGTATCTTGACGGCAGCATTCGCTGTCGGGAAACTAGTTCCCAACTTCTGCTTTACTCGCTCGATGGTGAAGCGCGGCATCATCGGCAGCAATTCGAACAATCGGTAACTGGCAGGGCCTGCTTTGGGTGACTCTAGCAAGCGCCGGCGGTCTGCTGCAACCAAGCTAGCAACGTCGATGATGCTGCGCTCAGCTTCGATAGCTGCCGTGACCACCCCTTCAAGGAAGAATGTCACCCAGGACTCCCATTTACCCTCGGAGCGAATGATCGACAACCGTCGGTAGTATTCCATCTGGTGCTGCTTCAAGTAACCGCTGAGATACATCAACGGCTCGGGCAACATGCACCAGTGTTCGAGAAGCGCCGCGATCAGCAGTCGGCCAATACGACCATTGCCATCCAGAAAGGGGTGAATGGTTTCAAACTGGGCATGCACCAAGGCAATCTTGACGAGCGGCGGCGGTGTCGACGATGGATCGTGAATGAAGCGTTCCATGTCACCAAGGAGTTCGGGTACGCGATCTGCCGGTGGCGGTACGAATGCCGCGTTGCCTGGGCGGGTACCACCAATCCAGTTCTGCGAGCGGCGCAATTCGCCAGGTTGTTTGCCCGCACCACGCACCCCGTCCAGTAACAGGCGGTGAGCGTCACACAGCAGGCGAACGCTGATCGGCAAACCGCTTGGATCACGCAAATTGTCTTGTACTAGCCGGAATGCGCGTAGGTAGTTGGTGACCTCCTCCACATCATCGGTGTTGCTGATCTTGAATCCTGCTTCCTCATCGAACAGGTCGGTGAGCGTTGCCTGCGTTCCTTCAATCTGGGAGGTGAGCAAGGCCTCCTTGCGAATGCCGCTGTACAGCAACCAATCCACCGAAGGCACCAAACCCGATACCCCGGATAAACGGGCCAGCGCCAGTTCTGCGTCTCGGTTCTGCTCCAGGTACGACTTCTCCGCAAGTGCCGGTTTGGCAGGGGGCAACGGATAGGGAACGAAAGCTTGGACAGTCTCGCCCAAGGTCGTTGAGGTAACGTAAGTCCCAGTCGTGCGCTTCATAGTAAAGAGGGCCTTAATTCAGGAGTGCAAATTAAAGCATTCTTTAATATTAAAAGCCAGAATTAATGTGGCCTTTATACGTCCGCTCCCCCTTCCGGCGAATGCGTGCTCAGTGCCCTGAGCAGCCTGATGATATTCGTAACAGATGTGACGGCATTGCGAACAGATACGGTGCCAGCCCCGGCGGGCGCATGAAGGCCAAGATTGAGGCCATTGAAGACAAGCTTGGGCGCAAACTGGCGACCTGAAACTCACAATGGAATAGATCATGGAACAAGAGCCGCTGCTCTCCTACCTGGAACTCGAAACTACCGACTCACCCGAGTTCGCCGTCATCTGGATGCACGGCCTAGGGGCCGATGGTTCCGATTTCGTTCCGGTCATCCCGGAGCTTGGACTCAAAACCGATCGCGGCATCCGATTCATCTTTCCGAACGCCCCTGAAATTCCGGTGACCTGCAATGGGGGTTATGTCATGCCAGCCTGGTACGACATCATTTCCCTCGACAGCACATCAAGGGTTGTCGATGAAGCTGGCATCCTGCGTACCCAGGAGCAGATACGCCTGCTGATCCAACGGGAGAACCAGCGCGGCATCCCCAGTTCCCGCATCGTTCTCGCCTAATTTCGCCTGACCACGTCATAGTTACGTCATAGACGACTGAAACAGTCAACTACGCTGCAAGCAACTCCCTGACATGCGGAATATCGCGGCTACGCGCTTCGCGAATCTGTCGAGCTTCGAGTGTTTGAATAGCAAGGGTGCCGCCATCCAAAGACATGAACTCGAC
Organism: uncultured Rhodocyclaceae bacterium; assembly: GCA_903950295.1. The sequence goes on along the minus strand of CAJBAP010000188.1, from coordinate 10,766 downwards.
CTCATAGGCCTTGCCATCGCGATGGATATGGACGACTACGCCCACGTCCCCAGCCTCCAATCCGGATGCAGGAACGTCCTCGGTCAATATCACTGATGCATGCTCGGTAATCATGGTGCCTCCTAGATCGGGTGAGCCGTAATCAATCGCAACTCTTCGGAATCAGTTTCGCGTATCCAAACAGTCCGTACTCTTGGACGTCTTCCGCTGGGCGTTTGCAACTCGGGTACCGTAGGGCGAATCAACTGCCAATGAAACTGGGTTGCTTACTGCCTGCTACTTCAAAGCTTCGGCCATCGCCTTCCATGCATCTGGTCGAAACCCAAACTCAAGAAAGAAAGCGGCCTTGCCATGACTATTGGAGATGCTCAATAGGTAAGACACGACCTTCGATTCATCCACCCTCAGGATCGATGCTGCTGGTAATGATTGCATGAGAGAAATACGTTATGGGATAACGCTGCATGCTACCTCATAGGGCAGAAAACGACCCTAAGCGGTAGTTGCTGACTTGGAATAGCTGACATTCAGGAACGGCTGCTCCCTGCGGCCTTCTGGACCCTGCGACACGGCCTGCGGGGAAATATCCAGTGATATATGCCTCATATTCCGATTGACATATTCCCCGCGCCCTTTATTCTGCCGGCATGTCGCAGTCGCATATTCTTCATGTTGATTGGCACCCGCTCGGTGTCGTAGTAACGGCCGTGACGGCCGGAACCAATGGCGCGCACGAGCTTTTAATCGAGGGCGAGGGATGCTGTGGTGTTAGCTTCGACAAATTGAAGCAGATCGCAGAATCAACGTCGCACAAGATCGAGGTTGACGACGAGAAAGCGGCGACGTGTCGATTGTTTCAGTCGTAAGGATTACGGGTCGATCCTAGCCGCCAGTGCCGCGCAAATGTCGCAGTCCGCACCCTCGCGCAGATGGCTGAGTAGAGGCTCACTACTTTCCTGATAGATGTGCTCGACAAGTTCTTGCAGATAGACAATCGCTATAGGGTTTAGCCCGTCCGAATCCCGCAGGGTGCTTACGATCCCTAGCGCCGATCGCGCAACCATCGCCATGTCACCATCGGCCTCGACTATCTTTTTCAGAAACTCGACTGTCTTGCACTCACCCACGGCAATCACTCCTTATTTTTAGTTTCCGGATTTTATGCCGCCGGCCGCGGGTTTGAATCGAGGAAAAGTGATGGAGTCCATCCATGACCGTATGCCGGTGATCGTGCCGCCAGATAGATGGCAGGACTGGCTGTCTGCCCCAGTCGATGAGGTTGCCAGTTTGATAGCGCCATACACAGCCGAGGAGATGAAGGCTTGGCCGGTTAGTCGGCGGGTGAGTAAGACTCAGGATGACGATGCTGGGCTGATTGAAGCTAGCGTGTCAGATGTACGCGTAGGCGCGGGGTAGAGTCTTCAGTGATGGCGTCGTAATTTCACATTCGGAACACCAATCCGATTGGTTTGAGGCCTAAACAATGCCCTCTATCGCCCTATTTGTGCATAAGCCAGCACCTAATAATGGTCACAAAAAGGTCACATAACCAGCCGTAGAAACAAAAAACCGCCCGGAGGCGGCTCTTGCTTCCATCCCAACCTACTGATTTATATCAGTAAATTGGTAGGCGCGATTGGACTCGAACCAACGACCCCCACCATGTCAAGGTGGTGCTCTAACCAGCTGAGCTACGCGCCTGCGAAAAGAAGGGGCGCATTCTACCTGAAACTTGCACCCCGTCTACCCTCGTTTTCAGCTTTTCAATACGGCCCTGATTTGCTCCAGCGTCGAAGGATCATCAATGGTGGTCAGGTCACCTGGATCACGGCCCTCTGCCAACGCTTGAATCGAGCGACGCAACATTTTTCCGGAACGCGTCTTGGGCAAACCGGTCACGAAATGCACATGCTTGGGCCGGGCGATGGCTCCCAAAATGCCATCGACCGTCTTCTTGATCTCGGCTTCGAGGGCGGCGCGCAATTCCGGCGTAGCAATTCGCGCAGCATCCTTGACCACGGCAAACGCCATCGGTTCCTGGCCTTTCAACTGGTCATTCACGCCGACGACGGCAACCTCGGCAATCGCTGAGTGGGCCTGCACGGCCTCTTCGATCTCGCGCGTGCCGAGGCGGTGACCGGCGACGTTGATCACATCATCGGTACGTCCCAGGATGAAGTGGTAACCCTCATCGTCCTTGATACCCCAGTCGAAAGAGGAGTAAACCAGCGGATCCTTGAACAGACTGAAATAGGTGGTGACGAAGCGCTCGTCCTGCCCCCACACGGTCGACAGGCAGCCCGGCGGCAACGGCGGCACGACCCCGACGATACCCTTCTCGTTGGCATCACATTCGGAACCGTCCTCGCGGAAGATCTTGAGGTTGTAACCATAGACCGGGAAGCTCGGCGTGCCGAACTTGATCTTGGTGTCCTCGACACCACGCACCGTCGACAGGATCGGCCAGCCGGTCTCCGTCTGCCAGTAGTTGTCGATCACCGGCAGCCCCAGGTCGCCCATGATCCATTCGTGGGTCGGCGTGTCGAGCGGTTCGCCGGCGAGGAATAAATGTTTCAAGCTCGAGAGATCGTATTTCTTGAGGAAAGCCGGATCCTGTTTCTTGAGGACGCGCACGGCAGTCGGGGCCGAGAACATCACGTCGACCTTGTACTTCTCGACGATTTGCCACCAGATGCCCGCATCAGGCCGCAGGGGCGTGCCTTCGTACATCACGGTCGCCATGCCGGCGATCAGCGGACCATAGACGATGTAGCTGTGCCCAACTACCCAGCCAATGTCCGACGTGGAAAACATCGTTTCACCGGCGAAGCCCGTGTAGATGTGCTTCATCGAGGCGGCCAGCGCCACGGCATAGCCACCGGTATCGCGCTGCACGCCCTTGGGCTTGCCCGTGGTACCGGAGGTATACAGGATGTAGGACGGTTCGGAGGACTCCATCCATTCGCAGGGCACGTCGGCGTTCATGTACTGCGCACGCAAAGTAGCGTAATCGACATCGCGCCCCTCGACCTTGCTGAAGCCCTTGTCGAGACCACGGTCAATCATCAATACTTTTTCGGGTTTGGCTTCGGCGAGCTTGATTGCCTCATCCAGCAAGTGCTTGTAGGGTACGGCCTTGCCGCCACGCATGCCGGCGTCGCTGGAAACTATCAATTTCGGTTTTGCATCATCGATGCGCGTCGCCAGCGAACCAGAGGCAAAACCACCGAACACCACCGAGTGGATGGCACCGATACGTGCGCAGGCCAGCATGGCAAATGTCGCTTCGGCAATCATCGGCATATAGATCAGGACGCGGTCGCCCTTCTTCACGCCCAGAGATTGCATGACCGCGGCCATGCGCATCACTTCGGACTTGAGTTCGGCAAAGCTGTAGATTTTTTCTTCATTGGTCTCCGTCGAGACGAAGATCAGCGCCCGATCATTCGGACGTGTTGCGGCATGACGGTCGACGGCGTTATGGCACAGGTTGATCTTGCCGCCAGAAAACCATTTAACGAACGGCGGCTTGCTGTAATCACAGATCGTCTGTGGCGGCGTCTGCCAATCGACCAATTGCGCCTGCTCCGACCAGAACTCGTCGCGCTGATCGATTGAACGACGGTAAAAATCGTTGTACTTCGTCATGCTCACACCCCTATGGTTTTATTGGATTGATCAAGGCTTCACGACTGAATGCTGACGATGACGCGCCCCTTGACGCGCGCCTGCAAGAAATCTTCAAAAACATCGGGCAACTCGGCAAATGGAATCTCCCGTGCCTGCTCGATAACTTTCACCGGCTTGAGATCACTGCCGAGGCGACGCCAAACCTCGGCGCGTTGTGGCATCGGGCAATTGACGGAATCGATACCCAGGAGGGAAACGCCACGCAGGATAAAGGGCGCCACCGTGGTTTTGAAATCCATGCTCGCCGCGAGGCCGATGCTTGCCAGCGTGCCGCCGATCTGCATCGTGCTCGCCATCCACGACAGCACATCGCCGCCCAGATTGTCGACCGCACCGGCCCAGAGTGCCTTGTCGAGCGGCTTGATTTTCGTCAGATCGAGACTGGAGCGCAGCATCACCACGCTGGCACCCAACTGCTGGAGATAATCTGCCGCCGCGTCCTTGCCGGTCAGCGCATGTACCTCGTAACCGGCTTTTGCAAGAATCTCGACTGCAATGCTGCCGACACCACCGGTCGCACCGGAAACCACCACGGGGCCGTTGCCGGATTGCAGGCCATCGTGCTCCATGCGTACCACCGCAAGACCTGCCGTAAAGCCGGCCGTACCCAGTGCCATGGCATCGCGCAAGCTCAGACCTGCGGGCAACTTCAACACCCACTTGGCGGGAACACGCGCCATTTCGGCGAAACCGCCATGGTGGGCAACACCGATGTCATAACTGGTCGCCAGCACCTGATCGCCTGGGGCGAATGCCGAATCTGAACTGCTGACTACCGTACCCGCCAGATCGACACCCCCGATACAGGGAAACCGGCGGATGATGCGACCCGCGCCAGTGGCGGCCAGGGCATCCTTGTAGTTAACACCGGAATAGGCAACGGCGATCGTGACCTCGCCCGCATCGAACTGGTCCTCCTGCATGGTGACGAAACTCGCAGCGACCTTGCCCTCATTTTGCTGAATCAGGTAAGCCTTGAAACTCACGCGCAACTCCTTGCAGTGATACCCGCCACTACGAATCATCGGATTCGCTCAGATTATAACCAACTCAATGCAGCTTATCCCTCGACACCCCAAAAGCCGTCTATTGTTGAGAATCATTCTCATCATGATAAGATGCAAGCACTCAAAGAATGGAGTGTTCCGTGAAATCTACCGCCCTCTTCCTGTTGCTTGCCGCACTGCTCAATTCATCCGCCCATGCCGAAGAGAAGATACTAAACCTTTACTCGGCCCGACATTATCAGACCGATGAAACGCTGTATGCCAACTTCACCCGGGAAACCGGGATCAGGATCAACCGTATCGAGGCGAAAGAGGACGAACTGCTCGAACGCATCAGAAATGAGGGCGCGCAAAGCCCGGCCGACGTCTTCATTACCGTCGATGCCGCACGTCTGGCAAAAGCCGACGAGTTGGGTCTGTTCGCGACAGTCAAATCGGTTCAGCTGGAATCACGCATCCCGAGACATTTGCGTTCGGAGGGATGGTTTGCCTTCTCGACCCGCGCCCGCGTCATCATCTTCAACCCGGACAGCATCAAGGCGGATGACGTACGCAATTACGAAGATCTCGCCAACCCGAAACTGAAAGGGCAGGTGTGCAGCCGCTCGGGATCGCACCCCTACAACCTTTCCCTGCTGGCGTCACTCATCGCGCACATGGGCGAACAGAAGGCCGAAGCGTGGGCGAAGGGCGTCGTTGCCAATTTTGCGCGCTCACCCAAGGGCGGCGATACCGACCAAATCAAGGCCGTGGCCGCCGGCGAATGCGGCGTGGCGATTTCGAACAGCTATTACCTGGTCCGCCTGATGCGCTCAAACAAGCCGGAAGACCGCAAGCTCATGGAGAGGATCAGCATCGTCTGGCCCAATCAGCAGACCCAAGGCACGCATATCAACATCTCTGGCGGCGGCATGCTGAAAACAGCGCCGCACAAGCCTGAAGCCGTCAAATTCCTCGAGTACCTGGCTGGTGATACAGCGCAAATTTACTTTGCCGATGGCAACAACGAATGGCCGGCCGTGCCAACCGCGAAGAGCAACAACGCAGCCTTGTCGAGCCTGGGTAATTTCAAGGCCGACACGCTGCCGATTGCCACGCTGTCAAAGAACACCGCACTGGCCCAGAAGATTTACGACAGGGCAGGTTGGAAATGAGCGGCTGAAAAAAAAAGTCGGCGCTGGCAGGACGGCGACTATGACTTACCTTACCTTCCCTTTGCCAGTTGCCGTGCCAGAAGAAATACTGGCAGCAACCCCACGGCTACGATAGCCAATGCCGCCGTGGAGGCTTCCGCCAGGCGCTCATCGGCAGCCAACGTATAAGTTTGCGTCGCCAGCGTGTCGAAGTTGAACGGCCGCATCACCAGGGTTGCCGGCAATTCCTTCATCACATCGACAAATACCAGCAGACCCGCAGAAAACAGACTACCGCTCAGCAAGGGAAGATGCACCCGCCGCAACGCTTCCAGCGGCCCGCACCCCAGACTCTTGGCCGCTGCGTCCATGCTCGGCGTCACGCGGGCCAGCCCGGATTCGACGGTGTGCAAGGCAATTGACAGGAAGCGCGCCAAATAAGCGTAGATGAGTGCCGCCACACCTCCCGTCAGCAACAACCCGAGGGGCTGACCGGACACGTCGAACCATACCGCCGCCAGCCAATGATCGAGTCGGGTCACCGGGATCAACACACCCACTGCAATCACCGAGCCGGGCACTGCATAGCCGAGCCCGACACTGCGATTGGCCACGCGCGTCAGCAGGGTGCCGAGCGTAGACCCCTGCTGCATTTGCGCCAGGCGTGCCCCGTAGGCAAGCAGTGTCGCCAGCACCACCGCCAAAAATGCACTGCTGGCGGCAACCAACAGGCTATTACCCGCCAGCACGCCATAATGCAGGCCAAACTCGCTGTCACCCTCCGCCAATGCCAAGTCAAGCAATAATCCACCGGGCAGCAAAAAACCCAACAGCAAAGGCAGGAAGCAAACCAGGCTGGCTGACCAGGCGGGCAATCCGGCAAGCGGACGCCGCTCACCGCGCCGCCGCCCGGTCTCATGAAAACGCGCCCGGCCCCTGCTGAAGCGCTCCAACGCCAGCAGGCACAAAACGAAGCTGAGCAACCCCCCGGCCAACTGCGCCGCAGCGACGCGATCACCGAGTGAAAACCAGGCGTGATAGATGCCCGTGGTAAACGTCGGCACGGCGAAATAGGCCACGGTGCCGTAATCGGCCAGCGTCTCCATCAACACCAGCGCCACCCCCGCTGCGACGGCGGGTCGCGCCAGAGGCAGCGATACACGGTAAAACGCCTGCCACGGTGACAGCCCGAGCGTACGCGCTGCTTCGAATGTGCCCGAGCCTCTCTCGAGGAACGCCGTGCGCGCCAACAGATAGACGTAGGGATAGAGCACACAGACAAACATCAGACTCGCACCGCCCAAGCTGCGGATCTCGGGAAACCAGTAATCACCGCGCCGCCAGCCGAAGGTTTCGCGCAGGATTGTTTGCACCGGACCGACGAATTGCAGCAGGTCGGTATAGACATAGGCCATCACATAGGCCGGAATCGCCAATGGCAACAAGAGCGCCCAATCAAAAAAGCGCCGACCGGGAAATTCCGTCATCGCTGTCAGCCATGCCGTCGCGACACCGACTGCAGCCACACCGACGCCAACCCCGATGGAGAGAAAAAGTGAATTGAGGATGTATTCGGGCAGGACGGTTGCCGCCAGATGCCCCCAAGTCGTACCGGTGCTACTGGCGAAGAGATTGGCGCCAACAGACAAAACAGGCAACGCGACCAGCACGCCGATCAGCGTCGCAAGAACAACCAGGGGAGAGCGCACGGGACATGGAGAGGAAGTCGTTGAGCCGATTATAATTGAGAGCGACTCTCATCTACGGTTCATCGATTACGCCATAACCATGCACCTGCTCGTTCTCGATCGCATCAGCCATGCCTACGGCGATCACCCCGTGGTACGGGATTTCTCGCTGACCCTCGCCAACGGCGAAATCGGCTGCCTGCTCGGCGCATCCGGCTGTGGCAAGACGACAGTGTTGCGGCTGATTGCCGGCTTCGAGACCCCCACCACGGGAAGCATTCATCTGCGCGACGATTTGGTGGGCTCATCAACGCGGAATGTGCCGCCGGAAAAGCGCCAGATTGGCATGGTGTTCCAGGACTACGCGCTGTTTCCACACCTCACCGTTGCAGGAAACATTGGCTTTGGCCTGCGCGATCACGCACCCGGCAAGGTAGCCGCGTGCGTCGCCGAAATGCTGGCACTGGTAGGACTGACCGGATCTGGCACAAAATATCCGCACGAACTCTCGGGCGGGCAGCAACAGCGCGTCGCCCTCGCCCGTGCGCTCGCCTTGCGTCCGCACCTGCTGTTGCTCGACGAACCATTCTCCAACCTCGATGTCGATCTGCGAGAACGCCTTTCGCTTGAAGTGCGCGCCATCCTCAAACAAACCGGCACCGCCGCGATGCTGGTCACGCACGACCAGCACGAAGCCTTTGCCGTCGCCGACCAGGTGGGCATCATGCATGCCGGCCGCATCGAACAGTGGGATACGCCCTACAACCTCTATCACCGCCCCGCCACCCGCCATGTCGCCGACTTCGTCGGCCAAGGCGTATTTTTGCCAGGGCAGATGATTGATCACGAAACAGTCGCCATCGAACTCGGTACGCTGAAAAGCTATCTATCGATCACATCTGATCGAGGCAGTGTGCTCGACATCCTGCTACGACCGGACGACATCGTGCATGATGACTTCGCCACCACCCGGGCCGAGGTGGTCGCCAAGGCGTTTCGCGGCGCCGAATTTCTCTACACACTGCAACTGGCCTCGGGTGCCCGCGTGCTGTCGCTGGTGCCTTCCCACCACAACCATGCACTCGGCGAAAGGATCGGCATCCGCCTCGACGTTGATCACGTGGTCGCCTTTCCCCAATCCGCATGATTCCCTGGCTGGAACCCGATGAACCGTTTCCGCCGGTTACCAGCGCCCTCCGCGAACCCAATGGTCTGCTCGCTGCCGGTGCCGATCTGTCGCCACAACGTTTGATAGCGGCCTATCGCCGTGGCATCTACCCGTGGTACTCAGACTCGGCGGGCGAGCCGATCCTGTGGTGGAGCCCGGATCCGCGCATGGTGCTGTTCCCCGCCGAGTTCAAGATTTCCCGTTCGCTGGCCAAAACTCTCCGCCATGTCGACTACACGGTAAAACTCGATACCGCCTTCGATCGGGTCATCGCCGCCTGCGCCTTAACACCCCGCGCCGGGCAGTCCGGCACCTGGATCAGCATGGAGATGCAGGCCGCGTACTTGCGACTGCACCTGCTCGGCATCGCCCACAGCGTTGAAACCTGGCACGCCGGCAAATTGATCGGGGGTCTCTATGGCGTTGCGCTCGGTCGCGCATTTTTTGGTGAATCGATGTTTTCGCATCGTACCGACGCATCAAAAATTGCCCTGGCTCACCTCTGTGCCCATCTTGTGCGCCGCGAATTCGGCATAATCGACTGCCAGATGAAAACTACACACCTCGCCTCGCTCGGCGCCCGCTCCATTCCCCGCGATGATTTTCTCGCCCGGGTGGCGTCGCTCGTCGATAGCGGTGACCCGCCCGGTCGCTGGCCAGAGGATGCGATGCTGAATCATTACCGGCGCAGCACGGTATGACTCACCTGCGCGACCTGCCACCCTTCCCGCTCCTGCAGTTTTACGCCACCGCTCCTTACGGATGCTCCTACCTGCCCGGCCGCATCGCGCGTTCTCAGGTCAGCACGCCCACTCACCTGATCGATGCCAGTACCTACAGCGAACTGGTGAAGATCGGCTTTCGCCGCAGCGGTGTCTTCACCTATCGGCCGTGGTGCGACAGTTGCCAGGCTTGTATCCCCGTGCGTATTCCGGTCGAGCGTTTCGAACCAAATCGCAGCCAGCGCCGCGCCTTGACCCGCCACGGCAATCTCATCGCCAACGAACGCCCTCTGATATTTCGTGAAGAGCATTATTCGCTCTACCAGCGCTATCAACTTGCGCGCCACTGGGGAGGGGGCATGGACGGCGACAGCCGCGAACAGTATGCGCACTTTCTCCTGCAAACCCATGTCGATAGCCGCCTGGTCGAGTTTTACGAGGGGGATGCATTGCGCATGGTCAGCATCATCGATCGGCTTGATGATGGCCTGTCATCGGTCTATACGTTCTACGATCCCGACATCGGCGGCGCAAGTTTCGGCACCTACGCCGTACTCTGGCAAGTCGCCCAATGCCAGCGCCTCGATTTATCACACCTTTACCTTGGATACTGGATCAACCACAGCCGAAAGATGGCCTACAAGGCGCAATTCAGGCCGCTCGAAGCCCTGCGACAATCGATCTGGGCACCGCTCGAGTCGGACGCTTAGCAGGGCGGCTATTGGTTTTGCTCGGCAACCAGCAGCTTGTTGTTCGCCCAGCTGCGCAGATGTGACAGCGGACCCGTCAGATTGGCCCAGTCTTCGCGCATGTTGCCGCGCAGTTTTTCCTTGAAATCGCCCTCCGCCCGACTGAAGGCGTGAACCTGTTCGGTGATCAGTTCGCGGGCGCGCTCATCGGCTGTCTGGGCCACACGCCGCTGATAGTCGCGCGCATCCAGTTCGTTCGACAATTTGTAAGGCACGGCAACACTCGCCAATCGTGCCACCTCGCGCAAAGTGTCGGCACGCCGAATCTGCCCCTCCTGCATGTCACAACGGGAAGCAAACCGGCGCAATTCAAGCCGGATCAATGCGTGTTCTGCCGGATCGGCGCGTGACATGCCTTGCCTTTCTTTAGCGACGAAATGACGTTCATGTTACCAGCCAAGTGCCAGCGCACCGTTCGGATACGGCCGATCCGCACCAGCGAGTCCAGCACCGTTCGCCGTCTCGCCGGCACCGACTTTTTATTCACATCAATCAATCAATTTCTGATTCAATGAAGCTCACCGGCCTCATTCACCCAGACCAAGGAGTTCCAATGAATATTCGTTGCCGGTTTTGTTACGTCCTCGTCACCTTGCTGCTCGCCATCGG
>CAJBAP010000187.1 GCA_903950295.1 uncultured Rhodocyclaceae bacterium | reverse complement strand
CAGCAAACACTCGTTTGGTGCGGTTGCCTATGGTGTCGATCTTCTCATCACCGGTCAACGGTTGGGTAAAGCACTTGTTGTGCGTCGGCACATAGCCCCCGGTATCGCAGGCAATCGCGTAGGTGATGGCGCTGTTTTTATCGAGCAGGGGCTCTTGCAGGGGGGGCAACAGCTTGTCGGCCAGACTATCGTAGCGGGTGTGAAACTTCTGCGGTCGGGTATTGGGAATCGAAACGTAATTCTGATCGAAGACATCTTCGAGCTTGATCTCGCCGCGGTCGATGGCGGTTTCGAGCAGTTTGCCCAGCACGACGGCAGCTTCCTGTACCACTTCGGGCATGCGCGCATGCAGGGCCAGAGCTTCTTCGCCGCGCTGGCCGAGTTTGAAGATGGTGCCCACCTCCTTGAGGTTGGACGCCAAGTAGTCGAGTTGGCGCGCCTCTTCCAGCGTATGGCTGGCACCCTCGCTGTTGCGGTCGGCCAGCGCCATGATGTTGGTGACCAACTCGGCTACCTCACTGGTGCGCGCAGCCTGCGCCTGTGCGGTGCGGGCGATCATGTCGACTTTCTCTGTAGTCTCCTGGGCACCCTGATTGATCAGTTCGAGTGCGTCGGCCGCCTGGCGCGCCAGTTGGGCGCCACTGCGCGCCTGCGTCGAGCCATCACGAATGGTGGCGATGGCACTCTGGGTTTCGCTCTGGATGGCCGCGATCATCGCGGTGATTTCACCCGTGGCAGCGCTGGTGCGTTCCGCGAGCTTTCTGACCTCGTCCGCCACCACCGCGAACCCCCGGCCCTGCTCACCGGCACGCGCCGCCTCGATGGCGGCATTCAAGGCCAGCAAATTGGTCTGATCGGCAATCTCGTGAATGGTGCGCGCAATGCCCGAAATCGCCTCGGAGCGTTCGCCCAGTGTCGCCACCACCTGGGCGGACTGCTCGACCGAACGGGCTATGCGCTCGATCTCGGCAGAGGCCTGCTCGACAATCTGTGCGCCCTTGGCCGAGTGATCCTTCGCCTGCTGGGCGATGAGGGCGGTTGCCTCGGCGTTTCTCGCCACCTCGCTGATGCCCCCCGACATTTCCGCGACGGCTTCGGCGGCGGCCTCGGCAGCGGCGTTCTGCTCCATCGAGCCACGCGCGGTGCTCTCCGCCTCGAGGATCAGCTTGTCCGCCATGGTGGACACTTGGCTGGCATTGAAGACGATACGGGTGGTAATGCTGTGAAAAGTCATCAGCAAATCGTTGTAGGCGGTCGCTGCCGCATCAATGCCGCTACCGGGAGAGACTATGACTTGTCGCGTCAGATCGCCATCGCTGCGCGTGGCGCTGATGGTTTCACGCATGACATCAAGCGGGCGGCCAAGGGAAGATGACACCATCAAGCTAGGCACCAGAACCACCAGCAGGCCAAGCACGGCATACAACACCATCACGCCCAGCGTCGGCGTCGCCCCGGCGAGATAAACGCCACCGATGCCAGCCCCCACAATCACCAGCCCGGCAGCACCGTGTATCAGGCGCGCCTGCAACGTTACGTTTGACATTCCCCCACCCTCCGATGGGCGCTGCGGCTGGAACTGCCGTCCCGCCAGCGCCGACTTTTCATCTGTT
>CAJBAP010000186.1 GCA_903950295.1 uncultured Rhodocyclaceae bacterium | reverse complement strand
TGCAATACAGCGACGATCTTGCCGACGGTACCTGCTCGCTGCACTGCGCCGCCATCAGCCTGTCCTTGAACGTCGACCGTGAACCCAAAGCCCTGTGGGTCGGTGACAACGCAGTTGCCGCCGAGGTGAAACCGCTGGTCGATGTCGACAAGGCCAGCTTCCTCATCGGCAGCAAGCTGCCGGGCGTGATGACCGCCAACAGCAAGGTCGCCTACGGCTCCGAAGAGGCCGCCAAGGCTGCACAGGCCGCCAATGGCGGTGAGCTGGTAAAGTTCGACCAGGCGCTGTTGCTGGCCTATACCGACATGTCGAAGGATGTTTCCCGCATCCGCAAAAACCGCGCGGAGCGACGCAGGAAAATGATGGAACAACAGAAGGGATAAATGCGTTTTCTCACCACCTTGTTATTTTGTGTCTGGGCCACTTTCGCGGTAGCCCAGACACCGCCACCCAAGCCCGGGCCAAAGGATTTGTGCCCCGTCTGCGGCATGCTGGTATCCAAGTATCCGCACTGGGTGGCCACCATCGTTTACAAGGATGGCCACACCCATCATTTCGATGGCGCCAAGGACATGTTCAAGTTCTGGTTCGAGCCGGCCAAGTACGCGGCAGGACATAGTCGCGAGCAGATGGCCCGCCTCACCGTGACGGACTACTACAACCTGCAACAAGTCGATGCGAAAACCGCTTTCTACGTCATCGGCTCTGACGTGCTCGGGCCGATGGGTTACGAACTCGTACCGCTCGCGACGCAGGCCGATGCCAACGACTTCATGAAGGAACACCAGGGCAAGCGTATCCTGCGCTTCGATCAGGTCACCCGGGACCTGCCCTTTCAGCTCGACAACGGCACGTTTTAACTGCAATGCAAGCCCCTGAACTTCTGGCGCCCGCCGGCAGCCTGCGCATGGCCGCGACGGCACTCGACTTCGGCGCCACCGCCATCTACGCCGGGCAGCCGCGGTACAGCCTGCGCGTACGCAACAACGAATTCGGCCAGATCGAGAATCTCGCCGCGGGCATCGAACTCGTACATCAGCGTGGCGGCAAGTTCTATGTGGTAAGCAACATCTTCCCGCACAACGCCAAGCTCAAGACCTATCTGGCCGACATGGCACCGGTCGTCGCCCTCAAGCCGGACGCACTGATCATGGCCGACCCGGGCCTGATGGCGATGATTCGCGAGACCTGGCCGGAAATGCCAATCCATCTCTCGGTGCAGGCCAATACGGTGAACTACGCCGCGGTGAAATTCTGGCGTTCGATCGGCGTGACGCGCGTCATCCTGTCCCGTGAATTGTCGCTCGACGAGATCGCCGAAATCCGCCAGGAGTGCCCGGAGGTCGAACTCGAGGTCTTCGTGCATGGCGCTTTGTGCGTGGCCTATTCCGGACGCTGCCTGCTCTCCGGCTATTTCAACCACCGCGACCCGAACCAGGGCAGCTGCACCAATAGCTGCCGCTGGAATTACGCCGTCAAGCCCGCTGCCGCGAATTCGGCAGGGGATGTTTATCTGATCGAAGAAGAAACTCGCCCCGGCCAGTTGATGCCGATCGAGGAAGACGAGCACGGCACCTACATCCTCAACTCGAAAGACCTGCGCGCGATCGAGTACGTCGAGCGACTGGTGCAGATCGGGGTCGACTCACTGAAGATCGAGGGCCGCACCAAGTCGGCCTACTACGTGGCTCGCACCTGCCAAGCGTATCGACAAGCCATCGACGATGCGATCGCTGGACGCATGTTCGACGGTCGGCTCGTGACTACGCTCGATGATCTGGCCAATCGCGGCTACACCGCCGGATTCTTCGACCGCCATCCGGATCAGGCCTACCAGAACTACCTGACCGGCCTCTCGCAGATGGGCAGCAGCCAGTACGTCGGCGATGTCGTCGGCTATACGGCGGAAGGACTCGCCGAGATCGAGGTGAAAAACCGGTTTGCCGTGGGTGACGTCGTCGAGTTGATTACACCCGAGGGGAACAGCACCCTCACGATCGAGCGCATGCAAAAAGTCGGCGCTGGCGGGACGGGGAGGCCGTCAGGCCGGAGGTGGCCCGAAGAGGCTACGGCG
>CAJBAP010000185.1 GCA_903950295.1 uncultured Rhodocyclaceae bacterium | reverse complement strand
TTAGTCAGTGGTTATGGGGGGAATAGGCTATGCAAACAAATGTGAGCAATCGGGACAACAAGACCGTCATCGTCCTGCAGGGCAGGTTCGACTTCAACTCTCACCGCGAGTTTCGCGAAGCGGTTGATCAGGCCGTGAAGGAAGCGGCGCGCGAAATTCACGTCGATCTTGGCGGAGTCGATTACCTCGACAGTTCGGCGCTTGGCATGCTGCTGATGCTGCGCGACAAAGCCAAGGGGGCCGGCAAGGAGGTGGCACTGGCCAACGTCCGCGGTTCGGTCAAGCAGGTCATCGATATCGCCAATTTCGGCAAGCTGTTTGCGCTGGTGTAGGCCCCCCGGCGAATACAAAACTGCGGCGGGCAGCGATGGATATCCTGCTGGTCGAAGATCGAGCGCTGGACGCCGATATCTTATCCGGGCAATTGCAGCAGCTCGGGCACACGGTAACCGTCAGTAACAACGGCGATGATGCGCTGGTCTATTTCACACATCATCGCCCCGACCTGGTAGTCGCCAGTGCTTTCGTGCCTGGTCTTGACGGGTTTGCCCTGACGCGGGCCATTCAGTTGTGCGCGGCGCCGCGTTGGCAGCCGGTGGTCGTGATTTCCAGCGAATGTGAGGAAACGCTTCAGGTACGCGCTATCGAGGCGGGGGCCGATGCCTTTTTTGTCAAACCGATCGCGAATGCCAGCTTGTCCGCCCGCCTTCAGGTGATCGACCGTCTGCTCAGGATGCAGGACGAAGCCGCAGCTCACCTGACACGGATCGGCGCGTTCATGGTGGCGGAAGAAGAGGATCTGCGGGTCGCCCGTCACCTGATCGAACATCAGATGTCCGGTGACGGCGCGCGTTTTCTTGACGACCCGGCGGTGCAGTACTGGCGGCGCTCTTGCAGCCGTCTCGGCGGTGACATGTTTTCGGTCAGTCGGGCGCCGAACGGCGTGCTCCATGCCATGCTGGCCGATGCCACGGGCAATGGCCTGGCCGCCTACGTGACTTTGTTGCCGATCATCTCGCCCTTTTATCGCATGACGGAGAAAGGTTACCCCTTGGCGACCATCGTGCGCGAGCTTAACCTCAAGGCACGTCAGGCACTGCCAGCCAACCGTGTTGTTGCCGTGCAGCTGGTGGCCGTCGATACCCGCGAGGGCATCGTCAGTGTCTGGAATGGCGGCATGCCTACCGCCTTCATGCTCGATGGCTTCGGCCACCATTTCCAGGAGTTTTCACTGAATCATTCACCACTGGGCCTGCTCGACGATACGAACTTCGATGACCGGATCGAACAACACGCCTTCACGCGCGGCGAGCAGTTGGTGATGGTGTCGGATGGCTTGCTCGATGCGCATGGAACTTCCGGCTCGCGCTTTGGCGAGCAGGGTCTGGCCAATGCGCTCGTTGGTCTGCCGCGTAGCCAGCGTCTCGATGAAGTCGTTGCCTCCATCCTCGCCCATATTGATGGCCAGGAACCGGATGACGACATGACGCTGGTGCTGATCGACTGCGAAAAATCGGCTGCCGCACACACCGTGACGCTGCCACACATGCCACCCAGCCGGCAGCCTGGCAATTGGTGCTTCTCACTGCGCCTGGGTGCCAACGAGTTGGGCCACGCCGATGTCGTGCCGCTGCTGTTGAATGTTGCCAGTCAGTTTCATGCCCCACGCGATTGCACCGGCGAACTCTTCGTTATTCTTTCAGAGCTCTACAACAACGCGCTCGATCACGGCGTGTTGCGGCTCGATTCGCAATTGAAACTCTCGCCCGACGGCATGGAGACCTGGTTGCTGCTACGCGAAGAGCGGCTGGCGCAACTCGTGGAAGGCGAGATTTGCCTGCTGGTCGAGCAAACTGTCACGGCGGATGGTGTCTGGTTGCGCATCTGCTGTCGCGATAGCGGGCCCGGATTTGACGTACGTGCCGCTATCGAGAAGTCGGGGGAAATACAATCCCACCACAGCGTGCTGACTTTTGGCCGGGGGCTGGCGCTGGTGCAGAGCATGGCTCAAAGCGTGACTTACAGCACGACCGGTAATGAAGTGACGGTACTGCTTGCCCTCGACGGTAAGACGCCATTGCCACATTGAGGGTATTATTACCTTAGAGATAAAACGGGTGAAAAGTCGGCGCTGGCGGGACGGCAGTCCCAGCTGCAGTGCTCATCGGAGGGGTGGGGGAATGTCAAATGTAAACTTGCAGGCACGCCTGATTCACGGTGCTGCCGGGCTGGCGGTTGTGGGGGCTGGCATCGGTGGTGTTTATCTCGCCGGGGCGACGCCGACGCTGGGCGTGCTGGTGTTATATGCCGTGCTTGGCCTATTGGTGGTTCTGGTGCCCAGCTTGATGGTGTCATCTTCCCTTGGTCGCCCGCTTGATGTCATGCGTGAAACCATCAGCGCCACGCGCAGCGATGGCGATCTGACGCGACAAGTCGTAGTCTCTCCCGGTAGCGGCATTGACGCGGCAGCGACCGCCTACAACGAATTGCTGGAGAGCTTTCATGCCATTACCACCCGCATTGTCTTCAATGCGAAGCAGGTGGCGGACATGGCCGAGAAGTTGATGGAGGAGGCGGGAAATACGTCACGGGACTCGACCGAGCAAAATAATGCGGCAGAAGCCGCTGCTGAGGCGGTAGCTGAAATGGCAGGTGGCATCAGCGAAGTTGCCGCCAATGCCGAGGAAACCGCCCGTATCGCACAGGAAGCCAAGGATCACTCTGCCAAGGGCGCACAGATTGTCGAACAGGCCTCTGCCGAGATTGAGCGCATTGCCCGCTCGGTCGAGCAGTCTGCTCAAGTTGTCGCAACGCTGGGAGAACGTACCGAGGCGATTTCCGGTATCGCCCGCACCATTCACGAGATTGCCGACCAGACCAACCTGTTGGCCCTGAATGCGGCCATCGAAGCAGCACGCGCCGGCGAGCAGGGCCGCGGATTCGCGGTGGTTGCCGACGAGGTGAGAAAGCTCGCGGAACGTACCAGCGCTGCTACCGGTGAAATCACCGCGATGATCGCGGCCATCCAGAGTGAAACCAAGAGTGCCATCGCCACCATTCGGGATGGCTCAACCCAGGCCCGTAAGGGTGCTGAATTGGCGCGTCAGGCTGCCGAAGCGCTGGGACTCATCAATCAGGGCGCGCAGCAAACCACCGAGAAGGTTGACTCCATTGCCCGCGCGGCGCTCGCCCAGTCATCCCGCACCGGCGAGGTTGCCGAGCACGTCACCAACATCATGGCGTTGGCCGACCGCAATCATGAGGGTGCCCTGCGCTCTCTGGAAGAGGCACGCCAGCTCGATTACTTTGCCACCAACCTCGCCGAGGTAGGCACCATCTTCAAGCTGGGTCAGCGCGGCGTCGAGGCGCTGGCATTGCATGGACGCATGCCCGAGGTAGTCCAGGCCGCGGCTGTGGAGCTCGGCAAACTGCTCGAAACCGCCATTGATCGCGGCGAGATCAAGCTCGAAGATGTCTTCGACCAGAGTTACGTGTCGATTCCCAATACCCGGCCGCAGAAGTTTCACACCCGCTACGATAGTCTGGCCGACAAGCTGTTACCCCCCCTGCAAGAGCCCCTGCTCGATAAAAACAGCGCCATCACCTATGCGATTGCTTGCGATACCGGGGGCTATGTGCCGACGCACAACAAGTGCTTTACCCAACCGTTGACCGGTGATGAGAAGATCGACACCATAGGCAACCGCACCAAACGAGTGTTTGCTGACCCCGTGG
>CAJBAP010000184.1 GCA_903950295.1 uncultured Rhodocyclaceae bacterium | reverse complement strand
AGCAGGTGGGGGATGGCCGCGGCGTAGGCTTCGTCGGTCAGCAGATAGGCCAGCAGCAGTTTCCAGCGGCGTGGCAGGGCGTGCAGTACCGGGGCGACGGAGGCGCTGTAGAGGGCATGGCGCAGGTTGATCAGCCCGACCGCTCCGATGGAAAGCAGGGCCGGGGCGCCAGCGCCGACCAACTGGGCCAGCAGGAACTGGGCCGAACCGGCAAAGACCATGGACGACATCAGTACCGCCGCCAATGGTGGAATGCCGCTTTGCAAGGCGACGACGCCGTAAATCACGCCAAATGGCGCCACGCCCAGCAGCATGGGCAGCAGGGCGCGTGCGCCGAGAAGGAAGGCGATGGATGGTGTCATGAAGGGGATAGCGGGGGGGGCTTGCCCGGAGTATAGCGGTCGATGATCTTGCGGTGCCGTTTCACCAGCTCCGGTTACTGCAATTGCAACAGATACTCCGCGTCGGGACCGTGCGGGTCCAGCGTGCGCACCTCGATTTTCACCTGTGTATCTTTCAGCGGTGAATTGGCCTTCAGCTGATTGCCGTCGATCATCAGTGGCTTCGACGTCAGCAGCACGAAATCGTCGCCCATCACGCGGAAAATCAGCGCATCGGAATACTGGGCAATCAGCGCGGCGGCGAAGCCTGCCAAAGCCTGGTTGCCGGCCATCCAGCCTTTGTCGAGATTGACTGTGGAAAAATTACGCAGCAAGACGATAGAGGCATGGGTGAGGTGGCGAGGCAGACCTTTGCGCAACATGATCTGGAGATAGCTTGCGTTGTGGGTTCCGGTTAGCTGGTCGTCGAAGAAGTAAGCGAAGCGCTGGTGTTCCAGCGGCGTTTTCGGCATCTGATCGACGATTGAGGGGGGTGTTACGTCGCGCAGAGCTGCACAGGCCGCCGCCACGACATCGGGGGCGAACAGTTCGCCAGCCTGTTGTTGCAGTTCCGCGAGGGCTGCCGCGATTTCCTCTCCGTGCGACTTGTAGATGCGGTTGCTGACCATGGCATCGAATGAGTCGGCCACGGCCATTATCTTCGACAAGCGGGGAATCTGTTGGCTCATCAGCCCGCGCGGATAGCCGGAGCCGTTCTCGCGCTCGTGGTGCGAACGCATGATTTCGGCCAGTTCCTTATACATGTCGATGCGGTTGAGCGTCTGATAGCCTTCTTCGGCATGCTGCTTGATCAGTTCGTATTCCAGCGGCGTCAGGGTGCCCGGCTTCAGCAGCACGGCATCAGGAATCGCGATCTTGCCGATGTCGTGCAGGGTGGCGGCGCGCTTGAGTTTCTCGATTTCCTCCGAACTGCAACCGAGTTGAATGGCGATCAGTTCGCAGTAGTGGGCGACCCGGCGGGTATGGCCGGCCGTGTAAGGGTCCCGTTTCTCGATCATGTCGACCAGGGACAGAATGGTTTCCTCGTAGTTGTTGATGCGCTCGTGCTGGAGTTTGCGGGTTTCTGCCTGCTGGGCGAAGGCGTGGATGGCGAAGCCGATGTCGCCGGCCAGTTGCTCGAGCATCGCAAGCTCTTCCTTGTCGAAGCCCGCTTCCCGGCCGCTCAGCACACACAGGTGGCCGATCGGTTCGGCATAGGCATCGTGGCGCAACGGCAAGGCGACGATTGCGCGCACCCCGGCCTGGGTCAACTCGGGAACGATACGGGCGGGATCGGTTTCGATCACGGTACGGTTGCCGGCGAGTGCCTCTTGACTGGGACCCTTGTCCTGGCAGGTCGTGAAGTTGCGCATGATCTCGGCGGGGCCGTAGGATTTGGCCGCCACTTCCAGTTGCCCGTCACGCAATAATCCGACCCAGGCGAAGCGGTACGCAGTGTCGGCAATCAGGCGGTCGCAGCAGGTCTTGAGCATTTCTTCCATCGAGCTTGAGGTGATCAGGATCTGATTGACGTCGGCCACCATCTCGACCACGTTGCGCTGGAAGCGCTCGCGTTCGAGCAGGCGTTCCACTTCGACGGTGCGACTGCGCACCCGGTCTTCGAGCGTCGTGTTGAGTTGGCCGAGTTCGAGCTGATCTGCCCGCAGGCGACGATTCGTGCGGATGACGTAGAGCGTGGTGAAGGCGGTCAGCAAGGTAATCGCCAGAGCTACAGCCATCCAGTGACCGTATTGAGCCATGACTTCGGCCGGCGTCAGCTTGCGCAGGTGTTCGTAGGGGCCGATGCGCAGTTCGCGCAAGGCTTCGTGGACTGGCTGGTAGTTGAGCGGCAGGGTCCAGCCTGAAATGTTCCCGGCCAGCGCGGCGGGGGCGTCAGCCGGCATATTCATCAGGGCGATGGCTACCTTTACTGCAAGTGCATCCGCTACATGGTGCAGCCTGGCCAGCGGCCATTCCGGGTAGAGCGAAGTGCTCAGCAACAGGGGGAAGCCCTCGACCTGCTGCCGGTTGAGGACATGGAAATCGTCGAGACGGATTTTGCCCTCGGCGGCCATCAGTTCCAGGGTTTCGGTTCGTACGGTTCCTGCATCTGCCTTGCCGTCGCGTACGGCATACACCGCTGCGTCGTGGGTGCCGGCAAAGTCGAGTCGCGAAAAATCACGCGCGGGGTTGATGCCCTGCCGTTGCAATTCCCGCCAGCCGATGTGCCAGCCGCCGAAGGAGCTTGCATCGGTAGCCACGAAAGTTTTCTTTTTGAGATCGACGAGCGTCCGGATGTCCTGACGGTGGGCGCGCGTGAAGATGACACCACCGAAGGTGCTGTGGCCGGTGCTGCCGATGAAACGGTTTTTCAGCGTGGCAATGGCACTGACGCCATACAGCGATTCGAGCTCGACGTAATAGGATGGATTGGTCAGGACGAAATCGACCTTTCCCTGCCGGACGGCGAGGCGTACCTCATCGAAACCGAGCGGAACGATGCGGAAGGTGTTGCCGGGGAGATGACGTTCAAGATAGCCGGCGGTGGCTGACCACGAATCGAGGGTTTTTTCGGGGCCGCGCAGCGCAAGCACGCCGATATTGACCTCCGCAGCAATGGCGGATGTTGCCAATAGACCGATCAGGACAACCCTCGCGAGGAATTTCCTCATACCACCCCCATGCGGGCATTATCGCAAAAAGCTGATGGGGGAAACGTATGCAGGGATTGCCCACGACTTTTTGGCAGGAACGCGGTCGCGACGGCACCGTTTATAATCCGTGGCCCCACTGTCTGACCTGAATTTTCCCAACGTGCGCCTCACCAAGCTCAAGATCTCCGGCTTCAAGTCTTTTGTCGAGCCGACTACCGTGTTGTTTCCCGACCAACTCGCGGGCGTGGTCGGCCCCAATGGTTGCGGAAAATCGAACATCATCGATGCCGTGCGCTGGGTGCTGGGCGAGTCCAAGGCTTCCGAGTTACGCGGTGAGTCGATCCAGGACGTGATCTTCAAGGGCTCGGGCGGTCGCAAGGAAGTGGGACGGGCGAGCGTCGAGCTGTTTTTCGACAACCATCAGGGCCGCATTTCCGGCCAGTGGAACCAGTATGCCGAAATAACGGTCAAGCGCATTCTCGACCGCGAGGGCAATTCCAGCTACTACATCAATAACTTGCACGTGCGCCGCCGCGACGTGATCGATCTCTTCCTCGGCACTGGCCTGGGGCCGCGTTCCTACGCGATCATCGGCCAGGGCATGATTTCGCGCATCATCGAGTCGAAGCCAGAAGAACTGCGTGGCTTCCTCGAAGAGGCGGCTGGCGTCACCAAGTACAAGGAACGGCGCAAGGAAACCGAGGGCCGGCTCGAAGATGCGCGCGAGAACATCGCCCGTGTCGACGACATTCGTGGCGAACTCGAGAGTCAGGTGGGGCGACTCGAAAGCCAGGCCGTGGTAGCGCAGCAGTATCGCGATCTGCAAGCCCAGCTGACTCGCCGCCAAAGCCTGCTCTGGCTGAAAAAACGCAACGATGCCCAAGCCGAGGCCATCAAGCTGGATCGGCTGGTAGCGGAAGCCATCAACCGCGTCGAAGCCGAAACGGCTTCCCTGCGCGAGATCGAGGCGCGCGTGGAGCAGACGCGCGAAGCCCATTTCGCTGCCTCCGACACCCTGCATGCCGCCCAGGCCGAAATGTATTCCGCCAATGCCGAGGTGAAGCGGCTGGAGTCCGAGATCGCCCATTTGCGCGACTCGCGCTTGCGGTTGGAAACCCGCCTGGCGCAACTGGATGTGCAGGAGCAGCACTGGTCCGGCGAGATGCGGCGCGTCGAGGAAGAGGATTTCCGCTGGCAGTCGCTACTGGAAAATTCACGT
>CAJBAP010000183.1 GCA_903950295.1 uncultured Rhodocyclaceae bacterium | reverse complement strand
CCGTGTCGCCGTTAATGGCATGGCCCTGCCAACCGTCAATGCGTTTTTAACACCACTCGGCGAAGTACCGCTGGATAGCGCAGCGATTGCCCGACTGGTGCAATTCCCCCAAGTCGTTTTGAGCGACCAGGTTCATGCCCAGGAGCATTCGTTGGAGGTCCAGTTGCCGTTTCTGCAGAAGGTATTGGATAACTTCAGCCTGATTCCGCTGGCGGTGGGTAACTGCCCGCCAAGTGCCGTTGCTGAGGTGATAAACCACCTGTGGGGCGGGCCTGAAACCCTGATTGTCATCAGCACTGACCTCTCCCATTTCTTGCCCTATGCCGAAGCCCAGATAGTGGACGCCAACACCTGCCGACATATACTGAATCTTGACAGTCATATTCGCCCAGATCAGGCCTGCGGCGCTTTTCCGATGAATGGCCTGTTGCTGGTCGCACAGCAACGTCGACTTGCGATTCAACAGATTGATCTCTGCAATTCAGGCGACACGGCGGGCGACAAGCAACGGGTTGTCGGCTACGCCACCTTCGTACTCAACGAGGTAAACCGTGACTGAACTCGGCCCAATACTGCTTATCCTTGCCCGCAATGCCATTGCCACCCGCTTGCATCAGCCAGTGAATGCTACGGTGGACACCCCAAATTTGCATAAAACCGCAGCCACCTTCGTTACCCTGACCCAAAACGGCCAACTTCGCGGTTGTATCGGCACCCTTGAGGCCTGGCGGCCACTGATCACCGATGTTCAGGAAAATGCCTGCAGTGCCGCCTTCAGCGATCCACGCTTCAAACCACTGCAACACGATGAGTTCGATAAAACCCGGGTTGAAGTATCACTACTTACCCCGGCGGAACCTCTCCACTTTGAAGATGAGGCTGATGCCCTGAGGCAACTACGCCCGCTGACCGACGGCATTATTTTTACCGCTGGCCGCCATCGTTCAACCTTCCTGCCGCAGGTTTGGGAGCAACTCCCCGACCCTACGACCTTTCTTGCCCAACTCAAGCAAAAGGCCGGGTTGCCGGCGGGTTACTGGGGACCCAATGTCCAGCTTGAACGCTATACCGTAGAGAAATGGAAAGAAGCTGCACCATGACTCTTGGCGAATCCTCCCATCCCGCCCGCTGGTGGCACGCCTTACCGGATGGACGGATTCAGTGCGACCTTTGTCCCCGTGACTGCATATTGCACGAAGGCCAACGCGGCGCCTGCTTTGTCCGGCAGATGGTCGATGGGGCCATGCAACTCACCACCTATGGCCGGTCCTCCGGTTTCTGCATCGACCCGATCGAGAAAAAACCACTCAATCATTACTATCCCGGCAGCGCCATCCTGTCCTTTGGCACCGCCGGCTGCAATCTCGGCTGCAAGTTTTGCCAAAACTGGGACATTTCAAAATCCCGCGACATGGACCGCCTGATGGCTAGCGCCAGCCCGCAAATGATTGCGGCAGCAGCCAAGCGCCACCACGCCGATGCCGTCGCCTACACTTATAACGACCCGGTGGTCTTTGCCGAATACGCCATCGACACTGCACTGGCCTGCCGCGAACAGGGCATCCGCAACGTGGCGGTCACGGCCGGCTACATCCACCCCGAACCGGCCCGCGAGTTCTTTGCCGTGATGGATGCGGCCAATGTTGACCTCAAGGCATTCAGCGACCATTTCTACCATAAACTCTGCGCCGGCCACCTCCAACCCGTGCTCGACACCCTGAGCTATATTCATCACGACACCACCTGCT
>CAJBAP010000182.1 GCA_903950295.1 uncultured Rhodocyclaceae bacterium | reverse complement strand
CGGCGAGCGCCATGACCTTGCGCAGCGCGCGGGCAAAGTCTCGTGCCTCGTAGTGTCCGGCGACTTCTTCGGCGGCTTCGATTACACCCGGCAGGTCGGTGGAAAATTCATCGATGCAGTGCGCATGCAGAAGTTTGCCACCGAAGCGCTTGTGGATGAAACCGGCAGCGCGGCTGGCAATGTTGATGTATTTGCCAACGAGGTCGCTATTCACCCGGCTGACAAAATCGTCGAGGTTGAGGTCGAGGTCTTCCATCGAACCGTTGAGTTTGGCTGCGAAATAGTAGCGCAGCCATTCGGGATTCAAA
Organism: uncultured Rhodocyclaceae bacterium; assembly: GCA_903950295.1. The sequence goes on along the minus strand of CAJBAP010000182.1, from coordinate 6,067 downwards.
CCTTGGTCGAGATACGACTCGGCGGTGATGAAGGTGCCGCGCGACTTCGACATCTTCGCGCCATCGACCGTCAGGAAGCCGTGGGCGAAGACGCTGGTCGGTGTGCGATAGCCGGCGTGCTCGAGTTCGGCCGGCCAGAACAGGGCATGGAAATAGAGAATATCCTTGCCGACGAAGTGATACAGCTCGGCCTTCGAGTCCTTGGCCCAGTAATCGTCGAAGTTCAGGTTCTTGCGCTTGCACAGATTCTGGAACGAACCCATGTAGCCGATTGGCGCATCGAGCCAGACGTAGAAATACTTTCCCGGAGCATCAGGAATTTCAAAGCCGAAGTACGGGGCATCGCGCGAGATATCCCAGTCGGTGAGCTTGTTGTCACCCGGTTCGCCCAGCCATTCCTGCAGCTTGTTGACCGCCTCGGGTTGTGCCTTGCAGACTTCACGCGTGGCGCGGCGCAGAAAGGCCTGGCAAGTCGGGTCGGAGAGCTTGAAGAAGTAGTGGTCGGAAGATTTGAGCTCCGGCTTCGCGCCCGACACGGCCGATAGCGGATTTTTCAGCTCGATCGGCGCATAGGCGGCACCACAGACTTCGCAACTGTCGCCGTACTGATCCGCCGCCCCGCACTTCGGACATTCGCCCTTGATGTAACGATCCGGCAGAAACATCTTCTTGACCGGATCGAAAAATTGCTCGATCGCCCGTACCTCGATGAGACCGGCGGCCTTCAGCTTCCTGTAGATGTCCTCCGCGTAGTGACGCGTCTCATCCGAATGCGTCGAGTGGTAGTTGTCAAAAGCGACATGGAAACCCGTGAAATCGCGCAAATGTTCGCCATGCACGCGTCGGATCAGTTGCTCGGGGCTGATGCCTTCCTTCTCGGCGCGCAGCATGATCGGGGTACCGTGGGTGTCGTCAGCACAGACATACCAGCACTCGTTCCCGCGCATCTTCTGGAAGCGCGCCCAGATATCGGTCTGGATGTATTCGACCAGGTGGCCGAGGTGGATCGCGCCGTTGGCATACGGCAGGGCAGAGGTAACGAGAATTTTGCGTGCAGTCATGGCAGTAACCGGATGAATTTATTGACGGATTCTAGCAGTCGGTGCCGTCCCGCCAGCGCCGACTTTTGCCGTGGACGGGCTTGAATGACGCGCCAGCGCCCCCACTTGCCAAAGCACTCTTCATCGCCTGATAAAATTTGTCAGGCACGCACCCATTCCCTCACTCCCCCCACTCCCCCAATTCCAAGAGGTTTCTCCCATGTCTCTGTCCGAACAGTCCATCCAGACGGCCCTGCAAGCGGTAGTAGATGCCAATACCGGCAAGGATCTCGTCACCAGCCGCAGTGCCAAGAACATCAAGATCAACGGCGCGGATGTATCCGTCGATGTCGAGCTGGGTTATCCGGCCAAGAGCCAGATTGAGGCGATGCGCAAGTCGGTGATCGACGCGATCAAGGGTGTCGCCGGCGTCGGCAACGTTTCGGCCAACGTCTATCAGAAGATCGTTTCGCACGCGGTGCAGAAAGGCGTCAAGCTGATACCGGGAGTGAAGAACATCATCGCCGTTGCTTCAGGCAAGGGCGGCGTCGGCAAATCGACTACCGCCGTTAACCTGGCGCTGGCGCTGTCCGCCGAAGGCGCGAGCGTCGGCATTCTCGACGCCGACATCTACGGCCCGTCACAGCCCCAGATGCTGGGCATTCCCAACAGCCAGCCGGAATCGGCCGACGGCAAGAAACTCCAACCGATGGAGGCCCACGGCATCCAGGCCATGTCGATCGGCTTCCTCATCGACCCCGAGACCCCCATGGTCTGGCGTGGCCCGATGGTGACGCAAGCCCTCACCCAGTTGCTTGGCGACACCAACTGGCGCGACCTCGACTACCTGGTGGTTGATCTGCCTCCCGGCACGGGCGACATCCAACTGACGCTGGCGCAGCAGGTGCCGGTCACCGGCGCGATCATCGTCACCACGCCGCAGGACATCGCCCTGCTCGACGCACGCAAGGGCCTCAAGATGTTCGAGAAGGTCGGCATCCCGATCCTCGGCATCGTCGAGAACATGAGCATTCACATCTGCTCGAAGTGCGGTCACGAAGAGCACATCTTCGGCTCCGGCGGCGGTGACAAGATGAGCCAGGACTACGAGGTGGAAATGCTCGGCGCCCTGCCGCTGGATCGCGCCATCCGCGAGCAGGTCGATTCCGGTCATCCGACAGTAGTCTCCGATCCCACCGGGCGCGTGACGGAAATTTACAAGGGCATCGCCCGCCGCATCGCCGTCAAGATCGCCGAGCAAGCCAAGGACCACAGCGCCAAGTTTCCGAGCATCGTCATCCAGAACACCTGATTTCCCATTTATGGTGTAATTCACGCGCCCCGCTTTGACGGGGCGCTGTCGTTTTCAGGAGACGCAAGCATGAGCATCAAATCGGATAAATGGATTCGCCGCATGGCGGCAGAGCACGGCATGATCGAGCCCTTCGAGGCCGGTCAGGTACGTGAGGTGAACGGCCAGAAGATCGTCTCCTACGGCACGTCAAGCTACGGCTACGACATCCGTTGCTCGCGCGAATTCAAGCTGTTTACCAATATCAACAGCACCATCGTCGATCCGAAGAACTTCGACCCGAATTCCTTTGTCGAGGTAAATGCCGATTACTGCATCATCCCGCCGAACTCCTTTGCCCTGGCCCGCACTGTCGAGTACTTCCGCATCCCGCGCAACGTGCTCACCATCTGTCTCGGCAAGAGCACCTATGCGCGCTGCGGCATCATCGTCAACGTCACGCCCTTTGAGCCCGAGTGGGAAGGCTATGTGACGCTGGAATTTTCCAACACCACGCCACTGCCCGCCAAGATCTACGCCGGCGAAGGCTGCGCGCAGGTGATCTTCTTCGAATCCGACGAGGTCTGCGAAACCTCCTACAAGGATCGTGGCGGCAAGTACCAAGGCCAGGTCGGCGTCACCCTACCGAAAATATGACCATGCGCTTCCACTTCCCCATCATCATCATCGACGAAGACTTCCGCTCGGAAAACGCTTCCGGTCTTGGCATTCGTGCGCTGGCCGACGCGATAAAAGAGGAGGGTATCGACGTGCTGGGCGTGACCAGCTACGGCGACCTGAGTTCCTTCGCCCAGCAGCAGAGCCGCGCCTCGGCTTTCATTCTCTCTGTCGATGACGAGGAACTGGCCAACGAAGAAGAGGAAACCATCGCCGAGCTGCGCGCCTTCGTCGAGCAAATCCGCTACAAGAACGCCGAGATCCCGATTTTCCTGCACGGCGAAACGCGCACCAGCCGCCACATTCCCAACGACATCCTGCGCGAGTTGCACGGCTTCATCCACATGTTCGAGGACACGCCGGAATTCATCGCCCGTCACGTGGTGCGCGAAGCGAAGAGTTACCTCGACTCGCTGCCGCCTCCGTTTTTCCGCGCGCTGGTGCATTACGCTGCAGACGGCTCCTACTCCTGGCACTGCCCCGGCCACTCGGGCGGCGTCGCCTTCCTCAAGAGCCCGGTCGGCCAGATGTTCCACCAGTTCTTCGGCGAGAACATGCTGCGCGCCGACGTCTGCAACGCGGTGGAAGAACTTGGCCAATTGCTTGACCACACCGGTCCGGTCGCTGCCTCCGAGCGCAATGCCGCACGCATCTTCAACGCCGACCACTTGTTCTTCGTCACCAACGGTACGTCGACATCGAACAAGATCGTCTGGCACTCCACCGTGGCACCGTGGGACATCGTCATCGTCGATCGCAACTGCCACAAGTCGATCCTGCACGCGATCATGATGACCGGCGCGATCCCCGTATTCCTGATGCCGACGCGCAACAACTACGGCATCATCGGGCCGATCCCGAAAGAAGAGTTTTCCTGGAAGAACATCAAGAAGAAGATCGCCGCCCATCCCTTCGCCTCTCAGGTCGAGGGCAAGCCGCGCGTGCTGACCATCACGCAAAGCACCTACGACGGCATCCTCTACAACGTCGAGGACATCAAGGCCGAACTCGACGGCAAGATCGACACCCTGCATTTCGACGAGGCCTGGCTGCCGCATGCCGCCTTCCACGATTTCTACGGCGACTACCATGCGATCGGTGCCGATCGGCCGCGCTGCAAGGAGTCGATGGTGTTCTCGACGCAGTCGACCCACAAGCTGCTCGCCGGTCTCTCGCAAGCCTCGCAGATTCTGGTGCAGGATGCCGAGAACAACAAACTCGACCGTGACGTTTTCAACGAGGCCTACCTGATGCATACCTCGACCTCGCCGCAGTATTCGATCATCGCCTCGTGCGACGTCGCCGCAGCGATGATGGAAGAGCCTGGCGGCACTGCGCTGGTCGAGGAATCGATCAAGGAAGCACTCGACTTCCGCCGCGCCATGCGCAAGGTGGACAAGGAGTGGGGCGCCGACTGGTGGTTCCAGGTCTGGGGGCCGAAGGATCTGTCGGAAGAAGGCATCGAGGAACGCGAAGCCTGGATGCTCAAGGCCGGTGAAAAATGGCACGGCTTCGGCAAGTTGGCCAAGGGCTTCAACCTGCTCGACCCGATCAAGGCCACCGTGATCACACCGGGCCTTGATGTCGATGGTGATTTTTCTGACGAGTTTGGCATCCCCGCCGCCATCGTCACCAAGTACCTCGCCGAGCACGGCGTCATCGTCGAGAAGTGCGGCCTCTACTCCTTCTTCATCATGTTCACCATCGGCATCACCAAGGGCCGCTGGAATACGCTGGTGACCGCGCTGCAACAATTCAAGGACGACTACGACAAGAACCAGCCATTGTGGAAGGTGCTACCGGAGTTCGTCGCCAAGCACACCTGCTACGAGCGCATCGGCTTGCGTGATTTATGCACGCAAATTCACGAGGTCTACAAGGCCAACGACGTGGCGCGTCTGACCACGGAGATGTACCTTTCCGACATGGTGCCGGCGATGCGCCCGGCCGATGCCTTCGCCAAGATGGCCCACCGCGAGATCGACCGTGTATCGATCGATGAACTGGAGGGCCGCGTCACGGCCGTGCTGCTGACGCCCTATCCACCAGGCATTCCACTATTGATTCCGGGTGAGCGCTTCAACGCCACCATCGTGCGCTACCTTCAATTCGCCCGCGATTTCAATGCGCGCTTCCCCAGCTTCGAGACCGACATCCACGGGCTTGTGAAGGCTGGAGGTGACGCGGGTAACGGCTATTACGTGGACTGCGTGCGGCCGTAAGTGACGAAGGCGTAGCCGAGTCCGGCACTGCTCGTGGCTGCGCAGCGTCCGGTCTCGCACCATTCGTTGCGATCGAACGCCGGGAAGTACGCATCACCGACAAAGTCGGCATCGATTTCCGTCAACTCCAGCCGTTGGGCCAGTGACAATGCGTGCCCGTAAAGTTCCGCGCCGCCGATAACAAACAAGGTCTGTGCCGTCCCGCCACCGCCGACTTTTACCGCTTCCGGCAACGAATGGACAACCGTGGCGCCGGCAGCGATGTATGCGGAATCGCGCGTCACCACAATATTCAGGCGCCCCGGCAGTGGACGAAAACGTTCTGGCAGCGATTCCCAGGTCTTGCGCCCCATGATCACGGCATGTCCGGTGGTCAGTTGCTTGAAGTGTTTCAAGTCCTCCGGCAGATGCCATGGCAGAGCATTGGCATTGCCGATGACACCGTTCTTCGCCACGGCGGCGATCAGAACCAGCGCCGCACTCATGCTGCCGGCTGCAGGCTGCGATAAAGATCGAGATAACGCCGTGCCGGATTTTTCCAGCTGTAGTCACCGGCCATGGCGTTTTGCTGCAAGCGGCTCCAGCGCGCGGGGTCACGCCAGATTTCCACCGCCCAGCGCGCGGTGCCCAATAGGGTTTCGACCGTGGTTTCAGTGAAGACAAAGCCATTAGCGGTGCCATTGGCCAGTCCCGCGACGGAGTAATTGACCACGGTATCCGCCAGTCCGCCCGTGGCACGCACCAACGGCGGCGTGCCGTAAGCCAGGCTGTACATTTGATTGAGGCCACAGGGTTCGAAGCGCGACGGCATCAGGAAAATATCGGCGCCCGCTTCG
>CAJBAP010000181.1 GCA_903950295.1 uncultured Rhodocyclaceae bacterium | reverse complement strand
CGCACTGAAGATCCTGCCGAGCCTGCTCGTTGGTTTGTTTGTCGCTCTGCCGGCGCTGGCCCAATCCGGTTCCCCCTCCGGCCACCCGGAGGACGCCAGTTTCATCGCCGCGCGCGAGGCTTTTGCCCGTGGCGATCGGGTAAAGCTCACGCGTGCCATCGCCAGCCTCAAGACCCATCCGCTCCAGCCGTGGGCGATGTACTACCAGAGTGTCCAGCGGCTCGAAGACGGATCGGATGCCGGGGTTGCCGAATTTATCGACCAGCATGCGGGTAGCTATCTGGGTGAAAAAATGCGGGGCGACTGGCTGCGATGGCTGATACGCCGCGAAGACTGGAGCGAAGCACGCATCCAGTTTGCGCACTTGCAACGACCGGATGCAGAAGCGAACTGTCGCGGGCTCGATGTACGCCTGCGCTTGGGCGAACCCGAGGCGAGCGGAGATGCGCGTGCGCTGCTTGGGTCGGCCGCCCCGCTAGCCGAAAGCTGTATGTCCCCGCTGGCCCGTTTGGCCGCTGCGGGCGAGTTGTCTGCGGATGCTTTGTGGGAGCGCTTGCGCCGCCAGCTGGCGCTCGGCAAGCTCAAGGAGGCGCGCACTATCGCCGCTTGGCTACCAGATGCGGAGGAGCCATCCTGGCGCACGGTCGAGGCGATTGCCGAACACCCGGCGAAATATCTGGCCAAATTGCCGGAGCATTACGCCGCCACTCGCCGCGGCCGCGAACTCGCGGCCTTCGCGGCCGTTCGCATGGCACGTGCCGACGCCCGTGTTGCCGCCGTGCGTTGGCAGGAGATCGAAAATCATTTCAGTGCTGCCGAGCGTGGCTTCGTCCGGGGGCGTCTGGCGTTGGCCGCAGCGATGACCCACCAACCAGAAGCCACGGCATGGTTCGACCAGGCGACGGCTTTGGGTGCACTGCTGGACGAGGATCAGCACGCCTGGCGCGTACGCGCCGCACTGCGCGCGGGCCAGTGGCCCGCAGTGGCGTATGCCATCACGGCCATGCCGGAAACCCAGCAAGCCCAACCCGAATGGACCTACTGGCGCGCCCGTGCCCATGCTGTCACCGGCAATACCGAGGGAGCGCAAGCATTGTATGCGCGCATTGCCGGTCAGCCGACCTTCTACGGCATCCTCGCCGGTGAAGCGCTCGGCAAGAGCTATGCGCTGCCACCGCGTGCGCTGCCACCGAGCGCTGGTGAGCTTGCCGCCGCGGCAACGCATCCGGGACTCGCCCGAGGTTTGGCGTTGATCCGGCTCGATATGCGCATCGAAGGTATCCGCGAATGGAACTGGGCGCTCGCCAGTCTCAACGACCGGCAACTGCTGGCAGCTGCAGAGCTGGCGCGCCGGAACGATGTTATCGACCGTGCGATCAACACCGCCGATCGCACGCGGACGGAACATGATTACGCACAACGCTACCCGACACCCTTCCTCACCAAGATCGAGCCGCGCGCGCGCGAGGTCAATCTCGACCCCGCCTGGGTCTACGGCCTGATGCGGCAGGAAAGCCGTTTCATCATGGATGCGAAATCGAGCGTGGGCGCCAAGGGCCTGATGCAACTGATGCCGGCCACCGCGAAGTGGGTGGCCAAGAAAATCGGCATGAACGATTTTCATCCGGCCAAGGTGACCCAGATGGATACCAACGTTACCCTTGGCACCAACTACATGCGGATGGTGCTGAACAGTCTCGACGATCATCCCGTGCTCGCCTCGGCGGCCTACAACGCCGGGCCGGGCCGGGCGCGCAAATGGCGCGCCGAAACGTCGCTCGAAGGCGCGATCTACGCCGAATCGATCCCCTTCAACGAAACGCGTGACTACGTCAAGAAGGTGATGGCCAACGCCATGAGTTATGCCGCATTGATGGGAGGTCCGACGCCGTCCCTGACCACCCGGATCGGTACGATTCGCCCCCGTGGCTTCAGTGATGGCACCGCCGAGGATCTTCCATGAAGAATGTTCTGTTGATTGGCGGTACCGGCTTTCTTGGCGGCGCCGTGGCACGCCGTCTCGCTGGCGCCGACTTTTGCATTACCTTGCCCACACGTCGCCGCGAACGCGTCAAACATCTCGCCGTGTTGCCTGCGGCACGCATCGTCGAAGCCGATGTGCATGACGAGGCCACGCTGGCGCGCCTGATGGTCGGGCAGGATGTGGTGATCAGCCTGGTCGGCATCCTCAAAGGCAATTTTCAACGCATTCATGCTGAATTACCGGGCAAGATCGGTCGTGCTGCGCGTGCCGCGGGTGTGCCGCGTCTGCTCCATATTTCTGCGCTGGCCGCAGCTGCCGATGCGCCCTCCGACTATCTGCGCAGCAAGGCAGCCGGTGAAGCTGCGCTGAAAGCAGCCTACCCGGAGGTGACGATCTTCCAGCCTTCGGTGATCTTCGGCCGGGGCGATGCTTTTCTCACGCTTTTCGCCGGCCTGCTGAAAATGGCGCCCATCCTGCCACTCGCCTGTCCCGGCGCGCAATTCCAGCCGATCTGGCTGGAGGATGTGGTATCGGCGGTCGTCGCCAGCCTCGATCATCCTGAAAGCCGTGGCCAGACCTACCCGCTGTGCGGCCCGCGCGTCTACAGCTTGCGTGAGCTCGTCGCCTACACGGGCAAGATCAGTGGCCATCCGCGCCCCATTCTTGGCCTGCCGCAAAGCTTGTCGTATTTACAGGCCTGGGCCATGGAGTTTGTTCCCAACGGCCCGATGACCCGCGATAACGTGCGCTCCATGTCGGTACCCAGCACCTGCCCCGCCGGTTGCGTACTGCCGTTCAGCCTCAAGGCCATGCCGCTGGAAGCCATCGCACCGCAGTATCTCGCCGGCCCCGCGTCATAGGCATGCAGGTTTATTGCGTCGGCGGCGCAATTCGTGACGAACTGCTGGGTCTGGTCGTCAAGGATCGCGACTGGGTCGTTGTCGGCGCAAGCCCGGAACAAATGCTGGCGGAGGGTTTTCAGCCCGTCGGGCGCGATTTTCCGGTGTTCCTCCATCCCCAGACGCATGAGGAATATGCGCTGGCCCGTACCGAACGCAAGACCGCACCGGGCTATGCCGGCTTCGTCTTTCACACCGCGCCCGACGTTACGCTCGAAGAGGACCTCGCGCGTCGCGATCTGACGATCAACGCCATTGCCCGCGCCGAGAAGAACGGGGAAGGCGAGTTGATTGACCCTTACGGTGGCCAGTCCGATCTGGCGAAAAAAATCCTGCGCCATGTCTCGCCGGCGTTTGCCGAAGACCCGGTGCGCATTTTGCGGCTCGCACGTTTTGCGGCACGCTTCACCGAATTTTCGGTGGCACCTGAAACATTGGCGCTGATGCGGCAGATGGTGGCGAACGGCGAGGTCGATGCGCTGGTTGCCGAGCGCGTCTGGCAGGAACTTGCCAGGGGATTGATGGAAGACCAGCCGTCGCGCATGTTTGAGACCTTGCGTGCTTGTGGCGCACTTGCTCGATTGTTGCCGGAACTGGATCGACTTTGGGGCGTGCCGCAGCGTGCCGACTTTCACCCCGAGATCGACACTGGCGTGCATGTAATGATGGTGATCGACATGGCGGCACGCCTGAAATTGTCGCTGCCGGCGCGCTTTGCTGCATTGACGCACGATCTCGGCAAGGGCGTGACCCCCGCCGACATTCTGCCGCGCCATATTGGCCATGAGCTGAAAAGCGTCAGCCTGCTGGAGCCGCTGTGCGAGCGTCTGCGTGTACCGACCGACTGTCGCGACGTGGCGCGACTGGTGGCACGTTTTCATGGCGACATGGGGCGTATCACCGAGCTGCGGCCCGAAACAAAAGTGAAGCTCCTTGAACGCTGCGATGCATTGCGTCGGCCCGCGCGTTTCGAGGAAGTGCTGGGTGCCTGTGAAGCCGATTATCGTGGGCGGCTGGGATTTGCAGAGCAGGAATTCACCGCCGCCACGCTTTGGCGTACCGCATTGCAGGCAGTCCGCGCGGTTGATGCGGGTGCCATTGCGCAAGCCTGCACTGACCCGGCACAGATTCCGGCGCGAGTACATGCGGCGCGGGTGGCCGCAGTGGTCGAGGTCGGTCGTACCGCCTGATTAAAGATTCTCTACGGTTCGTCGTAGTTCATCCGCAGGAGGGTAAATGCTGACGGAATACCAAAAACATTGGGGGGTGGATCAATGGGCGGCGTTTCTGACCTCTCAGGAGATCCCCTGCATGACGCGCAGCAAGTTGCTGCTGCGCGCCCTTGAAGAAGTCGAGGGGGAGACGCTTTCCGCCGCCGACCTCACTTCACTGGTGATCGGCGACCCGTATTTGTGCCTGCGCCTCTTGCGCGAGGCGGAAAGCCACCGTAGCCACCGCCTGGGGCACGACACCACGACGCCGCTCGGCGCGGTAATGCAGTTGGGCATCAAGACCTTCCGCAACCTTCTGCTGGGCAGCCCGGAAACCGACGATCACCGAGAGGGTCTGCTCGCCTGCGATTCACGTGCCGTGCTCGCCAGCCAGATTGCGCAAATGTGGGGCAAGGCGCGCGCCGACATTGCCCCGGAAGAAGTGGCGATGGCAGCCTTGCTGGCCGAGATCGGCGAACTGCTGCTGTGGAATTTTGCGCCGGAGTTACCGCAAGCGGCGCTCGATGCGCTCGAAAGCGGCCGCGCCCATCGATCGGCGGAAGCTCAGGAACTGACTTGCGGCTTCCGTTTTCGCGATCTTTCCATGAAATGCGCCACAGTCTGGGCCTTGCCCCCGCTCCTCGTGCAACTCATTCGTGGCATGGACAATGTGCGCGCCAACCTCTGCAAGCTCTATCTTGATACTGCGCGCCATCTCGTCACAAGTGCAGACAACCCCGCCCTGCCGGATGATCTGGCGCAAGCGAAGCGGCTGGTTCAGCACGCCAGCCTGGAATGGCTTGCCAGCCACATGAATGGTTTGAATGAAGAGCGCCAGGCCGAGCTCGTCGTGGCGGCGCAGGCGATTCTCGATAACGACGAAGTCAATCCAGAGTAGCGACGTTGCGGGGTGGCCCTACTCTGGTTTCTTGCCGAGCAGGGCCTTGAAGTTGGCGAGCTTCGCATTGCCGGCGGAGCGGTCAAAAGTCGGCGCTAGCGGGACGGCACCCTGGCCCTCGCGCTTGATATCGCCGCTACCGGCGTCCCCGCCTTCCATTTCGTCGATGAAGCGTGAAATGCTGCGCTCGAGATGTTCCTTGCCCTGCTTGCGGCGGGCGCACCAGCTGATGCACAGGCTCATCTGGGCGCGCGTGATACCCACATACATCAGCCGCCGTTCCTCCTCGATGTTGCCGTTGTCGATCGACTCGCGGTGCGGCAGCGAGCCTTCCTCGACGCCGACCAGATGGACGTGGCGGAACTCCAGACCCTTGGCGGCATGCAAGGTGGCGAGCTGGACGGCATCGAGGTTCTCATCCTGCTTGTCCAGCATGGTGATGAGCGCAACCGTCTGTGCCAGTTCCAGCAAGGTCTTTTTTTCTTCCTCTGCCTTGGTGGCGAGCCAGCCGGTGAAGTCGCGGACGTTGCCCCAGCGTGTTACCGCTTCGTTTGGCTCCAGCGTTTCGAACAAGCTGGCCTCGTAGCCGATGGCCTTGAGCAGATCATCGAGTAGCGCCCCCGCTGGCTCACGCGCCGCGCGCCACTCCATGCGGTTGATGAAATTGCCGAACTCACGCAGGGTAGCCAGTTGTGGCGTCTTGATTTCGGTTTCAATCCCCGGCGCGAAGATGGCGGCGAACAGGCTGATGTGACGACGGCCGGCGGCATGGCCGAGTGCTTCCAGCGTTGCTCCGCCAATGCCCCGCTTCGGCGTGGTCGCGGCACGGATGAAGGCGGGGTCGTCATCCTGGTTTGACAGCAGCCGCAGGTAGCTGGTGACATCCTTGATTTCGCTGCGATCAAAGAAGGATTGCCCGCCCGAGAGCACGTAGGGCACATTGTGGGCGCGCAGTTGCTGCTCGAAGATGCGTGCCTGAAAGTTGCCACGATACAAAATGGCGTAGTCACGCCAGTGGCCCTGCCCCCGCATCTCGAACTTGTGCGCCTGCAACCGCGTCACCACCCATTCGGCTTCGTGCTCACCGTCGCGGCAGGCCATGACGCGGATGGCGTCACCGTGCCCCTTGTCCGACCACAAGCGCTTGTCGAACAGTTTGGGGTTCTGGCGAATGACATTGTTTGCGGCCTTGAGGATGCGTGTCGTGGAGCGGTAGTTCTGTTCGAGTTTGATGACCTTGAGATTGGGGAAATCGGTTTGTAACTGGTGCAAGTTCTCGAGATCGGCCCCGCGCCACGCGTAGATCGACTGATCGTCATCGCCCACCGCCGTGAAGGCGGCGAGTGGCCCGGTGAGGAGGCGCAGCAAGCGGTTCTGGCAGCGGTTGGTGTCCTGATATTCATCCACCAGCAGATGGCGAATGCGGCTCTTCCAGCGCTGGGCAATGTCTTCATTCGCCTCCAGCAGATTGACCGGCAGGCGGATCAGGTCGTCGAAATCGACGGCCTGATAGGCCTTGAGCGTGCGCTCGTATTCGGTATAGACGCGCGCTGCCCCCGTGGCCAGCTCATCGTCGGCCTGCGCCAGCGCTGCGTCGGGGTCAACCAGTGCGTTCTTCCACAGCGAGATGCGTTGCTGGATCAGTTTTACCCGTCCCTTGTCGGCATCCTTCAATAGTTCCTGGAACAGCGCGCTCGTATCGCTCGCATCGAGAATCGAGAAGCTCGGCTTCAGACCGATGGCACGCGCTTCCTGGCGCAGCAATTTTGCGCCCAGCGCGTGGAAGGTGCTGATGGTCAGGCCTTCCGCACGGTTACCGACGAGCTTGCCGGCGCGCTCACGCATCTCGCGTGCAGCTTTATTGGTGAAGGTAATAGCCGTGACATGCTGCGGCGCCATGCCGCATTCGCCGATCAGATAGGCAATTTTCTGCGTGATGACGCGCGTCTTGCCGCTGCCAGCACCGGCCAGGACCAGCAACGGCCCGTCAAGGTAACGCACCGCCTCCCGCTGGGGCGGATTCAGGCCATGCACCGTCGGCTTACTTCAGTTTGCCGCGCAGGGGGGTGACCTGGTCGGGGGTCTTGATCTCCGTAGTCCCGCCGCCGCCGGTGAGGTTGCCGCAGCCACAAGCCGCCTTGATATGGGAAACGGAGCTCACCACATCCTTGCAGCTGCCACATTCGTAATAGACGTCACCACCCTTGGGGAGGGAACCATCCGGCTGGCGTTCGATGGGATCGAAACGGTAGATCTTGCGCAAATCGAGTTTCATGGCTAACGGAGTGCTCCAAATACTTTTTGTGCGAGATTGCCGGCTGCACCCAGCGGATTGGTGCGGATGGCTTTTTCTTCTTCGGCGATCATCAAGTAAAGGCCGTCGAGCGCTTTTTCGGTCACGTAGTTTTCGAGATGGGTGTCCTTCTCTTTCACCAGGCCGAATTGCGCCCCCTTCTTGGCAAACTTTTCATAGCTCTTGGTCAGGTTTACCTTTTCGATCGCCTGTTTGACGATGGGCAGGAATTTCTGGCCCAGTGGTTCGGCAGTCTTGCGTTTGAAATACTGTGTGCCGGCATCGGCGCCACCGGTGAGAATGCCCTTGGCATCCTCGACACTCATCTGCTTCACGGCATTCACCAGCAGGATCTTCGCCTCGGGTACGGCCGCTTCAGCGGCGCGGTTCATGGTGGTGATCAGCTCGTCGGCCTGCTTGCCCATGCCCAGACCGCGCATCAGGCTTTCGACTTTCTGCATGCTTTCCGGCAGGGGAATCTTCACCTTCGGATTGCCGAGAAAGCCATCGCTCTTGCCGAGCAGATCGACTGCCTTGCCGGCACCCTGCGTCAGGGCTTCCTTGAGGCCGCCGCCGGCATCCTGGTTGGAAACATCCGCCAGCGACAGCGCCTGGGCGCTCGCAGCGAAGCACAGCCCGGCGATGAGGCCGAGCATCAAACGGGGGAGGGTAGGTGTTTTCATGGCGCCAGTTTAAACCACCCCGGCCCCGTGCGCTTGCTGATCGGCGTGGTAGCTGGAACGCACCAGCGGGGCGCTGGCGCAGTGGGCGAAGCCCATTTTTTCTGCTTCGGTGGCATACATGGCGAACACGTCCGGATGCACGTAGCGGGTTACCGGCAGGTGGTGGCCGGAGGGGGCGAGGTACTGGCCGATGGTGAGCATTTCGACGGCGTGGGTGCGCAGGTCGCGCATCACGGCCAGGATTTCGTCGTCGGTTTCGCCGAGGCCGACCATCAAGCCGGATTTGGTAGGGATGGCCGGCTGGCGGCGGCGGAATTCCTGCAACAGTTTGAGTGAATGCGCGTAATCGGCGCCGGGACGCGCCTGCTTGTAAAGGCGCGGCACGGTCTCGAGGTTGTGGTTCATCACGCCGGGTGGCGTGGCGGCGAGTATGTCGAGCGCGATATCGAGCCGGCCACGAAAATCCGGCACGAGAACTTCGATGACGGTGGCTGGAGAGGCGGCGCGAATGGCACGGATACAGTCGGCAAAATGTTGTGCGCCGCCATCGCGCAGATCGTCGCGGTCGACGCTGGTGATGACGACATACTTGAGTTTCATCGCGGCGATGGTCGCGGCAAGCTTCGCCGGTTCCTCAGGATCGGGCGGCCATGGCACGCCGTGGCCGACGTCGCAGAAGGGGCAGCGCCGGGTGCACAGGTCGCCGAGGATCATGAAGGTAGCCGTGCCCTTGCCAAAGCATTCGCCGAGGTTGGGGCAGGTGGCTTCTTCGCAGACGGTGTGCAGACCGTGGTCGCGCAGGATGGTCTTGACCTCGCCGAAGCGTGCAGCTGAGTTGCCGGCCTTGACGCGAATCCAGTCGGGTTTCTTCAGTGGCGTCATTGGCACCACCTTGATGGGGATGCGTGCGGTCTTGGCCTCGCCCTTCTGTTTCTCGCTCATAGCTTCTCTTTCAGTTGGGCGATCAGTGTAGCGCCAACCGTTTCCACGTTTGCAGTGGGGGCGAATGCGGAGAGTTGTGTGACCGCCATGCCGGCATAGCCGCAGGGGTTGATGGCGGAAAACGGCGCCAGATCCATTGCGACGTTGAGCGCCAGGCCGTGGTAACAGCAGCCGTTCTTCACCTTGAGGCCGAGGGCGGCGATCTTCGCGCCGCCGACATACACGCCGGGCGCGCCGCTGAGGCGTTCCGCTGGAATACTGTAATCCGCCAACAGATCGATGACGGCTTGCTCCATGCTATTGACCAGTGTTTTTACAGTCAGGCCGCGTCGCTTGAGATCAAGCAGAAGGTAGCAGACGATCTGGCCGGGGCCGTGATAAGTGATCTGGCCGCCGCGATCGATCTTGACGACGGGTACGCCGATATCGTGCAGCAGGTGTTCCGGCTTACCGGCGAGGCCCTGCGTGAAGACTGGGTGATGCTCGCAGAGCCAGAGTTCGTCAGGCGTTTCTGCCGTGCGTTGCGCGGTGAACGCCTGCATCGCGCGCCAGGTCGGTTCGTACTCGACTTGGCCGAGCGTGCGGACTACAAAACGATTTTCACCCACGGGTGGCTGGTCAATTCGCGATACAGCGCATCGAGCTGCGGCTTCGACGTGGCGCGGATGGTGCAGGTGAGCGAAAGGTAGTTGCCGGCTTTTGAGGGGCGCATCTCGACCCGCGCCGCATCGAAATCCGGCGCGTGGCGCAGCACGATCTCGACGATGGCCTGGGCAAAGTCGTCGCGCGTTGCACCCATGATCTTGAGCGGGAACTCGCAGGGGAATTCGAGCAGGGTTTCAGCTTGCGTCACCGTGCATCACCGTGCGCTTGAAGTCCTGATACCAGCCGTACATCTTTTTGAACACAGGCCCAGACAATCCTGCCGTCCCGCCAGCGCCGACTTTTCGGCCATCGAGTTCAACGATGGGCAGTACTTCCTTGGTCGACGAGGTCATCCAGAGTTCATCGGCGGCGCGTACTTCGGCATCGGTGATGTCGCGCACCTCGGTGGGCAGACCGTGCGCGGCGGCGAGTTCGAGCACCACGTCGTAAGTGATGCCGGAGAGCATCAGGTGGTTCTTTTGCGGGGCGAGCAGCACCCCGTTCTTGACGACGAAGATATTGGAGGCCGCTCCTTCGGAGAGGATGCCGTCGCGGAACAGGATCGTCTCGGCGCAGCCGGCATCCATCGCCATCTGGCGCAGCAGGCAGTTGGCCAGTAGTGAGGTGGCCTTGACGTTGCAGCGCAGCCAGCGGGTGTCGGCAGCCGAAATCGCAGCGATACCCTTTTCTTGCAGCTCGGCCGGTGGCGTGTGGAGGGGTTCGACGAGGCAGAACACGGTGGGCGTGACTGTCGCGGGGAAGGCGTGGTTGCGCACCGCCATCGGCCCCCGTGTCACTTGCAGCAGTACCGACTGGTCGTTCCATTCCGCCTCGGCAACGAGACGTTCAACCACCGCCCGCCAGGCCTCTGGCGCGAGCGGGTTGGCGAGGCGAATGGCATCGAGGCTGTTTTGCAGTCGGGCGAGATGCTCGGTCAGACGGAAGGGCCGGCGCGAATAAACAGGGATCACCTCATACACGCCATCGCCGAAGAGGAAGCCGCGATCCATCGGCGAGACACGCGCCGCAGCGAGCGGCAGGAACTCGCCATTGAGGTAAACGCAGGTCATTTGAACCAGAGCCGGAGGCTGTCCCAAGCGCGACCGAAAATGCCGGCGACCGGCACTTCGGCCAGCGCGACGAGCGGATATTCACCATATAGCTTGCCATCCATCATCAGGCGTAGCGTAGCGACGGCGTCACCCTGGCGTACCGGTGCAAGGAGTGGCTGACGGCTGACGATCTCGACCTTGAAGCGCTCGCTGTTGCCCGCCACACCCTTGGGCAAGGAGAGCACGAGATTTTCGGCAAAGCCGGCAGCGACCGTGGCCTGCGCACCCTTGTAGATTTTCAGTTGCGACAGGGCCTGTCCCTTGTCGTAGAGTTTCACCGCATCGTAGGCGCGGAAGCCGTAATGCAGCAGCGCCAGCGTCTCCTGCACGCGCGCATTGTCCGAGGCGGTACCAAGCACCACGGCGGTGAGGCGCCGCGCGCCATCATTCTGCGAGGCGACCAGGCAGTACCCCGCCGTTTCGGTATGCCCGGTTTTCACGCCGTCAATGGTGGCATCGACCCACAACAGCCGATTGCGATTGGGCTGCTTGATCTTGTTGTAGGTGTAATTCTTGACCGCATACAGTTTGTAATCTTCGGGGAAATCACGGATCAGGGCGGTCGTCAAACGGGCAAGATCGTCGGCGGTGGTCATGTGCGCCGGATCGGGCAGGCCAGTGGAATTGACGAAGTGGGTGTTGGTGAGACCGAGGCGTCGTGCCTCGGCATTCATCAGGTTGGCGAAGGCTTCCTCGCTGCCGGCGATGGCTTCGGCCAGCGCGATGCTCGCATCGTTGCCCGACTGGATGACCATGCCGCGCAGCAGTTCATCGACCGTCACCGGTATCTTCAGATCGATGAACATGCGCGATCCCAGTGCTTTCCAGGCTTTTTCCGATACTGGCACAATCTGATCGCGCTTCAACTTGCCATCCTTCAGGGCGGCATAGACCAGGTAGGACGTCATCATCTTGGTGAGCGAAGCGGGCTCTACCTTTTGATCGGGGTTCTGCGCAGCCAGTACCTGCCCGCTGGTGTGGTCGATGAGAATCCAGGCGCGGGCGGCGAGCGCGGGTGGGGGTTCGTTGGCTTGGACGGCAGTGGCGAAAAGGCTCAACAGCGCCAGAAAAAAAGGCAGGAAACGCATGGCAGGGAAGTACCGGGATAAAGAAGATGGGAGTGCGAAAATTATACCGTGGCGGTCACGGGACTCTATTTGACGAGGACGCTCGGCAGGTCGAAGGCGAGTTTCAGTTGTTCCGCGATGCGTCGTGCTTCACCGCTATCCGCCCAGGGACCGAGTTGCAGACGGTGGATGTTGCCGGCACTGCGGATCAGCAGCTTGTCACTGAAGTCACCCAGATCACGGGATAGTTTGGCTTTCAGCGATTCGGCATTGTCGCGACTGCCGAAAGCGCCGAGTTGCAGATAGTGGCCGCTGCGTTCTTCTATGTCATTCAGCACGGCGGGGTTATTGTCAGCGCTGATGATTGGGGGTGCGGATTCGACGGCCCGTACCGCAGGAACCTGCCCGCCCGGCAGTACGTTTTCAACCAGCACGGTGCCGCTGCCGTTGTCGACGATGCCGAGCTTCCAAGCCGCCGTGTAGGACAGGTCAATGACGCGACTGTGAAGGAAGGGGCCGCGATCATTGACGCGCACGACCACCGCCTTGCCGGTATCTATGCGGGTGACACGGACGTAGGATGGGATCGGCAGAGTCGGGTGTGCGGCCGTCATGCCGAACATGTCATAAGCTTCGCCGCTGGAGGTTTTTTGACCGTGATAACGGCGACCATACCAACTCGCCACGCCACTTTGGCGGAAGGCTCCCGCTGACTGCAATGGCGTGTAATCACGACCCAGCACAGAATAGGGACGATTGGCGAAGCGATGCAGCGGTTCAGGGCGTGGCACGGCGTCGGGGATGCTGGCCAGATCGATGTTCACACCTTCAAGCGGACCATCAT
>CAJBAP010000180.1 GCA_903950295.1 uncultured Rhodocyclaceae bacterium | reverse complement strand
GCCGCGCCTGGGTTGGGTGGCGAACTCGCGCCAGTTGTCTGGGCGCGGACCCTGGTCGACGCCATAGACGCCGTCAGGGTCCGCCGGCCCGATGTCGTCCTGCTCGATCTGTCGCTGCCTGATTCGTCGGGACTGGCCACCGTGCAGGCGATGCGCGCTGCGCAGCCCGATGCGCCGATCATCGTGCTGACGGGCCTTGACGACAATGAGTTGGCGATTGCCGCGCTGGAAGCCGGTGCGCAGGATTACCTGGTCAAGGGCCGCTTCGATCACGATGCGCTGGAACGCGCGGTGCGGCACGCCTTGGTGCGACAGAAGCTGGAGTCGCGCTTGCGCCTGTTCGAGCTCGCGCTGAATTCCGCGGGCGATGGCATCGTCATCACGGCGCCGGACGCCACCATCGTATGGGCCAACCGGGGATTTTCAGAACTCTCCGGATTCTCGCTGGAAGAAGCGTTGGCGCACAAACCGAGCGAGCTGGTCAGGTCGGGCCGGCACGATGATGCGTTCTACCGGCGCATGTGGGAGGCCATTCTGTCCGGCCAGAAATGGCAGGGCGAAGTCGTCAACCGGCGCAAGGACGGTGCCCTGTATCACGAATCGATGACGATTTCGCCGGTGACCAATGCGGATGGCGTCATTCAGCACTTCATCGCCATCAAGCAGGACATTACCGAGCGCAAGCTTGCCGCAGAACGCGTGGAGCATCTCGCCCACTACGATCTGCTGACCGACCTGCCCAATCGCGCGCTGTTCACCGACCGCTTGCAGCAGGCTCTGGCGCTGGTGCGACGCGACCGGGGAATGCTGGCAGTGCTGTTTCTCGACCTGGACAAGTTCAAGCCGGTCAACGACACGCTCGGCCACGACATCGGCGACCTGCTGCTGAAGAAGGTCGCGGCATGCCTGGTCGCTTCCTGCATGCAACGCGAATCGGACACGGTGTCACGCATCGGCGGGGACGAGTTCGTGATCCTGCTGGCGCAGATCGACGACCTGCAGGACTGCGTTGCGGTGGCACAGAAGGTTCTGGACACGCTCAGCCAGCCGTTCCGTATCGGCGCCCATACCATCGAAATCTCGGTCAGCATCGGCATCGCCGTCTATCCGCAGCACGGCGACGGCGCCCTCGCCTTGATGAAGAACGCCGATAGCGCGATGTATCAGGCGAAAAACGCCGGGCGCCATTGCTACCGGTTTTTTGGCGAGTAGGGAGCGCCGGCATCCTGCCGGCTATGCCGTTGACGTTCGCCTCACGCCATGCTGATTGCCGTCACCGGGCAGGGTGCGACGCAGGCGCCGCAGCCGGTGCATGTCGCGGCATCGATTTCCGGCTCGGGCGGTCCTCCGGCACGCGGGCTGAAGCGGATCGCAGCCACCGGGCAGGGGTCGCCGCAGATCCGGCACTCGACGCTGTGCCGTGCCAGGCAATTCGCGTCAATCTGCGCCTTGATGGTCCACGGCGCGGCGTCTTTGCCGGCACGTGGCAAGGCACCGTCCTTGCACATGGTGGCGCAGTTGCCGCAGAAGGTGCATTCGCCGAGCTTGAAATCCACTTCGGGAAAGCCGCGTACCACGACGATGATTTCAGTCGGACAGACCGGAACGCAGTCGCCGCAGCGGCTACAGGCCGTGAGAAAGTCATCCTCGGGCAAGGCCCAGGG
>CAJBAP010000179.1 GCA_903950295.1 uncultured Rhodocyclaceae bacterium | reverse complement strand
GGGATTGACCCCGAGTGGCTGCACCAGGCGGCAGCCATCAGCCTGATCCTGTTCGGCCTGGCGCTCTGGTTCGAGCCACTGACACGCATGGTCTCGCGCATGGTGCAACCGCTGGCGATCACCGCCGATCTCATGGCCGAAGAAATCGGCCAGAAGCGTTCACCCCTGATGGCGTTCTTCTTTGGCGGACTGCTGGGCTTGGCCTGGAGCCCCTGCGCCGGGCCGATGCTGGTTTCCTCGATTGCCTTGGTAGCAACCGGACGCGATGCCTCACTGGGAGCCTTGTTGCTTGGACTGTTCGGTCTCGGTGCCGCAACGCCGATGGTGCTGGCGGCCTACGCTTCACGCGCCGGCTTCAAGCGTCTGCGCAACTGGGCCATGGGCAATAACCGGCGTCTGCGCTATGACTTCGGTGGGCTGGCGATCATTTCTGGCATCATCCTCGCCACCGGCCTCGACAAGATGATCGCGACGCAAGCCATGCTCATCATCCCGGACGGCTGGCTGGAATTAATCACACGCTATTGAGGTATTGCCGTTCCCATGCTGGCGGTGTGCGGTTATTCTGCGGATGCCATAGGAAAGATGCTTAAACTTTGAGCAACAATACCGACTCAACTCATATCTCTATTGAAATAGAAAGCGTAAAGCGTCTCGCGCGCCTAGCGCCTATGGGAGCTCTGCTGGCTGTACTGTACCTAGTGTTTAGTGCCCTCTGCGCCTACGATGCGTTCTTGGAGTATGAGTTCAGCTCCGGACATCAGCCAGAGCGGATTCCCTACTTGATCGTGATGTACTCAAGCCTCGAGTTGCTATTTACTCTCTCAGCTTTTCGGACTCTGCAGGCAACAACCTTGCTTCATCGTCTTCTCACTCAGCCAACTGCACATGGTTTAACTGAAACCTTGTCAAAAGTTCGGGATATGTTGCTGTTGTTTTTCGTTTGGATGAGCTTCATCATCATCGCTTATATTGGATTTGCATTTCAACCTATCCGCTAGCCTCGCAAAACCAGAAAACTGAAAACTCTCGTTGCCGACCTGCGTTGCGTGCCGCAGAAGATGAAGATAGGCACTGGGTTGAACGTAGATAGCCGATAAGCGCCGTCCCGCCAGCGCCGACTTTTCAGCCGACGATCTCGCGCACCACCACCTCGCCGCGCAGGCTGTGTGGCAGTGCCGTCATGATGGTGACGTCGATGAACTGTCCGATCAAGCGCTCGCTTCCGGGAAAATTCACCACGCGGTTGTTGTCAGTCCGGCCCGCCAGTTCGTTCGCATCCTTCTTCGCCCGGCGCTCGACCAGCACGCGCTGCACCGTGCCGACCATCGACTGCGAGATGGCGAAAGCCTGTTCTTCGATGCGTTTTTGCAGGCGCATCAGGCGCTGGGTCTTGAGTTCCTGCGTGGTGTCGTCCGCCATCTCGGCGGCGGGGGTGCCAGGGCGCGGGCTGAACAGGAAGGAGAAGCTCGCGTCGAAACCAATCTCGTCGATGAGCTGCATGGACTTCTCGAAGTCGTCTGCTGTCTCGCCCGGAAAACCGATGATGAAATCGGTGGACAGCGAAAGCTCCGGCCGTGCGGCGCGCAACTTGCGTACCAGCGACTTGTATTCGAGCACCGTGTAGCCGCGCTTCATCGCCGCCAGCACGCGATCCGAGCCTGACTGCACCGGCAGATGCAGATGCGACACCAGCTTCGGAGTGCTGGCATAGACATCGACGAGACGCTGCGTCATTTCACGCGGGTGCGAAGTGGTGTAGCGGATGCGCTCGATCTGCGGCATGGCGGCGATGGTTTCGATGAGATGGGCGAGGTCGACCGTATCGCCATCGATGCCATCGTTCATGAGTCCCTGGTAGGCATTGACGTTCTGTCCGAGCAGCGTCACCTCCTTCACGCCCTGCGCCGTCAGTCCTGCCACTTCGGCCAGCACATCGTCGAGCGGGCGCGACACT
>CAJBAP010000178.1 GCA_903950295.1 uncultured Rhodocyclaceae bacterium | reverse complement strand
TCGAGCAGTTCGTTGATGATCGACGCCATCAGTTCGGACTGTCTGAAGATGGTGGTGAGCATTTCCTGTCGGTCGGGCTCGTCGAAGGGCTGGTTGATCAGCAGTTCCGTGAACCCGTAAATGCTGGCCATCGGCGTGCGCAGCTCGTGAGCCGCGGTGGAGAGGAATTCGCTCTTGAGCCGATCGACCTCGGTCTCGCGGGTGACATCGCGGCAATACAGGATCTGCGACACCGTGGCGGCGGCTGATGTCCGCAGCCCCACTTCCAGCACGCGTTGGCTGGCACCGGCCAGTTCGATCAGCAGATGGCCCGCACCGCCGGGCGCACGCCCATCCGCCGTCCCGCCAGCACCGACTTTTTGCATGGTGAGCAGGGCGGTAATGCCGGGAAAGCGCGCCTGCGGGTTGCACAGCAGTGCCAGGCGCGTCGAGAACGTCGGCGCATCGAGTCCGATCAGATCGGTCTCCACAAACCCCGTCATTTCCAAAAATGCCGGGCTGACGTAACTGACGCGATGGCGGGCGTCAAACGAGACAAAGCCATCCGGGCTGAGTGCGAAGATTTCGGCCAGCTGCAGCTTGACCTGGTTCACGGCATTCAGGGAACGGAACAGCAGCAGGAGCAGGATGATGGCCATGACGGAGACGGCACTTGCAACCAGGAGCACGTCGCGCCGATGACTCTCGTAGGGGGCGAGCACGTCGGTGACCGCTTCGCCCATCACGAAACTCATGCCGTATTCGGGCAGGGTGCTGAAGCCCCAGATGCGATCCTGTTCATCGACCTTCGATATCTGGCGATAGTTGCCTTTGAGCGGGGCGTCGTTGCCGAGGAATGGACGGTCGCTGAGGATCACACCCAACCCCTTTTCGTCCAGCGGGTAGCGCGACATGATCTCGCCGGTATTGCGCACGATCGCCATCGCATTGCTCCTGGAAACGCCCAGCTTCTCGGCGAAGGCGGCGAACTGGTCCGGGCTGACTGAGACGACGAGGACACCGTTGAAGCGCCCCGCGTCGATGATGGGGCGGGTGAGCTGGATCGACCATTTTCCCGATACCTTGCCCTTCAGCGGTTTGCTGATGAACAGGCGGTCGGCACCGTCCGCTTCCTTGTGCACGCGGAAGTGCTCGCGCTCGCTGAGGTCGGTGCGGTCGGTCGGCTTGGCCAGGTTCGAGAAAGCCATCAGGCCGTCCCGGTCGATCACCGCGACCTGAAAAATGATGTCGTCGATGTTTTCCTGCGAGCGCTTGACGATGGATGAAAATGCCTGCCAGTCGCCGGTCCATTCGCTGCGGGTGTTGAGGAGGAATTCGTTGATGCGCTTGATGGTTGACCGGGAATACTCGGAGAAGACCTGGGCCTGAATCACCGTCCTGACTTCGGCTTCGTGCAGATGCGCCACCTGGCTGCGGTGCAACTCGTAGAGGGCGACGCTCCAGAACAGTGTGAGGCTCGAGCCCAGGATCAGGGCGATCAGAACGCCAAAGAATGAGCCGGATCGTTTCATGTCGTTTTCTCCTCATTGGCTGCGGGCAGCCAGAGCGTGACGCGGGTGCCAGTGCCGATCTGGCTGTCGAAATCTAGAACACCGCCATGCAGTTCGATGATTTCCTTGACGATGCTCATACCGAGACCGGTGCCGGGGGTCTTTCCTGAAGTATCGGCGCGATAGAAGCGTTCGCAGACATGCGCCAGTTGTTCGGGTGACATGCCAATGCCGTGGTCGCTGATGCGAATGCCGATGAGCGACGGGGCTTTTTCGTCGGGTTTCCCTGATTCATCGGCGGCAAGCTTGAATTCGATATTTACGGTGCCACCGTCGGGTGAATACTTGTAGGCATTTGAAAGCACGTTGCTGACAGCCTGGGGGAGTTTCTTGCGGTCGGCGCGCACCCAGTGCGGTCCATTCGGGGTTGGCAGCAGCGGCGCAGGGCGCTCCAGCGGCGTCTTGAAACCGGCGACGATCTCGCGCAAGAGTGCCCGCACGTCGATGTCCTCGATGACAAAATCCTTGCCGCGCCGCGCCTCGATGCGGGAGAGGTCGAGGAGTTCATTGATGATCGAGATCATCAGTTCTGACTGCCTGAAGATGGTGGCGAGGAAATCGCGCTGGTCCGCGGTGTCGAAATCCTGGTTCAGCAGCAGTTCGGTGAAACCATAGATGCTGGCCATCGGCGTGCGCAGTTCATGGGCGGCGGTGGAGAGAAATTCGCTCTTGATGCGGTCGACCTCGGTTTCGTGGGTGACGTCGCGCAAATAGAGAATCTGCGAAACGCTGCCGCTGGTCGATTGGCGCAAGCCGACCTCGAGCACATGCTTGCCGGGGCCGGCCAATTCGATCAGATGGCGCCGCCGTTGCTCACCCGCTGACTTGCCGATCACACGGAGATTGCTCTCGGCCGGGCCGGCTTTCAGGGCGGCGATGCCGGCAAAACGCACGGACGCGATGCAGATGCCGGCCAGCCGCGCCGACATGGCGGCCTCGTCCAGCCCTATTACATCGTGGTCGGAAAGGCCGGTCAGGAGGAAGAAGGCGGGGCTGGCATAACTGACCTGGCCATCTTGGCCGAAGGCGACGAAGCCATCGGGGCTCAGGTCGAATACGCCCTTGAGCTGGTCGATACGCTCGGCGATGGCGCGCGACATCAGATTGAAGGCCGCGCCGAGGCGGCCGACGTCGTCCTGTCCCTCGGGGACGGGTGCCGGCGTCAGTTCGCCCTCGGCCACCTTGAGGCTGGCCTCGGTCAGTACCGACAACTGGCGCGTCATCATCAGGCCGAGCAGCGTCAGCAAGGCGGCTGACAGGAACATTTCGCCGCTGGCAATCAGCAGGCCCTGGGTCAGCAGGTTGTTGCGGGCGACGACGATGCGTGAGAGATCGAGGCCGAACTGCAGCTTGCCGAGCGTCTGGCCAGCCAAATGGATCGGTAGCGCCACGTCATACCGCGGTGGCGAATCGTCGTCATCGAGCGTGAATTTACTGTCGACCGGTGGCAGTGCCTGGCCACCCTTAAGGCCGCTGGTGGCGACGATGGCGCCTGTCGAATCGGTCACTGCCAGGTAATCGATGCCGCGCACTGCCTTGCTTTCGTCTAGCACGGCCTGCACCGTGGCATAGTCGTATTGCGCCATGGGCGCGACCAGGGCGGCCGACAGCACCGGCGCGATCTGCTCGGCCTGCGCTCGCGCCTGGTCGCCCATCGCCTCGTGCAAGAGGCGCAGGCTGTTGCTGACGAGGAGGCCGAGCATGATCGCCTCGACCAGCAGGGCCAGCAACAGCAGCCGGCCGCGCAGCGTGCGCCACGGTGCAAAGTTCATTTTCATGGCGGTCGGACTCAGCGCTCCTGACGCAGAACCTGGCGCACTTCGTTGGCGTAGGGGTCCATTTCCACCAGTTCGCGCGCACCGAACGGGCGGTAGCCGCCCAACTTGTAGTGAGTGAAATACTGCCGGGCCTCGGGCGTCTCGGCGAAGCGCCACAAAGCCGCCAGGATGGCCTCCTTCTGCGTCGCCTTGCGGTTGTTCAGCACATATACCCGCCCAATCATCGGCAGGCTTTCCGCGAAGATGCTCATTTGCTCGCGCATCGCCGGATTGAGGTTCTGAAAGTTGGCGAGCGACATGAAACCGACCTGCCCTTCGCCCTTCAGCAGCAACTGGCCGACGCTATCGGAAGCGCTGATGTAGCGCATGGTCGTGTTCGGCACGCCGTTGCGGATCAGCCAGTGCTGGCCCCACAGCGTGACCAGCGAGGACGGCGACAGGCCGAGCACCGTGGCGCCCGCCAGATCCGGGGCGTTCTTGACCGGGCCGTTGGCCACCACCACGGCCACCGACTTGAAATCGGCCTTGTAGGTCAGCAAAGGCAGGTAACGCGCATCGGTCTGCAACAGGCGTGCCTGGTGGCCGGTGGTGATGGCGATGTCGTACTGCTGCGCCATGGCACGTCGTGCGAACTCGGTGAAGTCCGGTGCGGTAACGATCTCGACCTGCTGCTTGAGTTCCCGGGAGAGATGCTCGCGCAGCGGCTGGTACATCTCGAGGATGACGCGGGCGCTCGAATGCGGCGCCACGCCGATGCGGAACGGCGCCGTGTCCGCCGGCTGGCCGGGCGCGGCCATGGCCGCCATGGCCGGGACCAGCAGCGTGGCCAGCAGCAGGCGCAGGCCGGATTTGAGGGATGACATGAACATGATGACTCCTTTTTTATTCAGGTTGATGCCGCCGCGCCGAGCGCCGGCAGCCAGAGCGTGACGCGGGTGCCAGTGCCGACCTGACTGTCGAGATCGAGAACACCGCCATGCAGTTCGACGATTTCCTTGACGATGCTCATGCCGAGGCCGGTGCCGGGGATCTTTCCTGAAGTGTCGGCGCGATAGAAGCGTTCGCAGACACGCGCCAGTTGTTCGGGTGCCATGCCAATGCCGTGGTCGCTGATGCGGATGCCGATGAGCGACGGAGTTTGTTCGTCGGGTTCCCCTGACGCACCGGCCGCAAGCCTGAACTCGATGCTTACGGTGCCGCCGTCGGGTGAATACTTGTAGGCATTTGAAAGCACGTTGCTGACAGCCTGGGTGAGTTTCTTGCGGTCGGCGCGCACCCAGTGCGGGCCGTTGGGTGGCGGCAGTAGCGGCGCAGGGCGCTCGAGCGGTGTCTTGAAGCCGGTGACGATCTCGCGCAGAAGTGCCCGCACGTCGATGTCCTCGATGACGAAATCCTTGCCGCGCCGCGCCTCGATACGGGCGAGATCGAGGAGTTCATTGATGATCGAGACCATCAGTTCCGACTGTTTGAAGATGGTGGCGAGGAAATCGCGCTGGTCTGCGGCGTCGAAATCCTGATTCAGCAGCAGCTCGGTGAAACCATAGATGCTGGCCATCGGCGTGCGCAGTTCATGGGCTGCGGTGGAGAGGAATTCGCTCTTGAGCCGGTCCACCTCGGTCTCATGGGTGATGTCGCGGAAATAGAGGATTTGCGAGACGGTTGCGGCATGCGACTGCCGGATGCCGACCTCGAGTACCTGTTTGCCGGGGCCGGCCATCTCGATGACCAGGCGACGCCCCATGCCTTCGTCTGTTGCCGTCCCGCTGGCGCCGACTTTTTGTGACGCGCGCAGGGTCGCCATGCCGGGGAATACGGCTGCGGGGATGCAGGCATGGGCCAGCAGAGCGGAAAACGCCGCCTCGTCAAGGCCGACCACATCGGCTTCGGCGACCCCCGTCATGTGCTGGAAGGCGGGGCTCGCATATTTGACACGGTAATCGCTGTCGAAGGAAACAAAGCCGTCCGGACTCAAGGCAAAGATTGCATCGAGCTGCCCGGAGTGTTCGCGAATCTTTTCGGTTGCGCGCTTCAACTCGGTGATGTCGATGCGGTTGCCGACGATGTAGCCACTCGGCGTACGGTATTCGACGATCATCAGCCAGCGACCGTCGCCGAGATTTTGTTCGATGACTTCGCCATTGGCATTCTGGTGCTGGGCGACGCGTGCTCTGACCCAGGTGTCGACATTGCCGATGGCTTCCTTGTACTGGCCGCGTTCGGCGCCTTTGCGCACGATCTCCTCGAAGGTGTTGCCCGGCACGATGAGATCGCGGCTGGTTTCGTAAAAGCTCAGATAGGCTTCGTTGCAGAGCACCAAGCAATCGTTTTCGTCGTAGATGGTGAAGCCCTGGGCAATGCTCTGTACCGACTCACGCAACAGACTGCTGGCTTTCTGCGCCTCGTGTTGGCTTTCTTCGTAGTCGCGGGTGCGCTCGGCAATGCGTTGTTCGAGTTCCGCATAGGATTCCGCCAGCCGATCGACCATGGTGTTGAAGGCAGCGGACAATCGGCCGAACTCGTCGTCACGGCGAATCGGCAGGTGCGTCCCGGGACGCCCGCTGGTGGCGATCTCTTCAGCCGCTGCCGCAATTTCGAGCAAAGGTGCGCTGATGAGGCGGGCGCTGAAACGGGCGAAGAGCGTCAGCGCGAAGATCACGACGACACCCATCACCGCGAATACCGGGAACAGGAATTCGAGCAGGTGCAGATCTTGCCCGTGCTCGAGTACCAGGTGGCGTGTCACCAGGGTCACGATCAGGAATACCACCCCGCCCAGCACGAGCGCGGCAGACAACAGGGCGAGCGTGATCTTGCCCCGCAGGTCGAGCTGGAAGAGGCGTGCCATGATCAGGCAGATGCCCCGGACTCCGTACGGGTTGGGACGTGTATCGCATGGCAATTCCCGCCCGCAGCCTTGGCACGATACATCGCGGCATCGGCGTGCTTGAGAAGCACCACCTCGTTGTCACCGTGGAGCGGGTACTCGGCACAACCGAAGCTGCCGCCGATGAACAATTCGTGGTCATCGACATAAATCGGTTTTGCCAGGGCCTGGAGCGCTTTTTCGCAGACCAGGTCGATGTCGGCATCACCAGTCAAGCTTGGCGCGAGGATGACAAATTCGTCCCCGCCGAGGCGCGCTACCGTATCCACCTCGCGTACCGAGGCAGCGAGACGTTTGCCGGCTTCTTGCAGTACGCGATCGCCAATCATGTGGCCGAGCGTGTCGTTGATCTGCTTGAAGCGATCAAGGTCGATGAAGATCAGCGTGAATGGCACGCCGGAACGTTTTGACTGTGTCAGTGTCTGCTCGAGTCGATCCTGGAACAACAGGCGATTGGGCAGGCCGGTCAGGGTGTCGTGATGCGCCAGGTAAGCGAGTCGCTTCTCGGCTTGCAGCAGGCGCGACAGGTCGGAAAATACGGCGATGTAGCTGAGGACGTGGCCATCGCCGTCGTGCGCGGCACTCACCGTCATCCATTCGGGGTAGATCTCACCGTTCTTCTTGCGGTTGAAAACCTCGCCCTGCCAGGATCCGCTAGCGCGCAAAACGCGCCAGAACTCATTGTAGAAGTTGCTGTCTTGCAGGCCGGACTTGAGGAGGCGCGGGTTGCGGCCGATGACTTCGTCGGCCTCATAACCGGTAATGCGGGTGAAGGCCGGGTTCACGGCAAGAATGTCGCCCTCGACATCGGTAATCATCACGCCCTCTGCGGCATTTTTGAACACCATCGTGGAGATCTGTGTTTCGAATTCCGTTTCACGCAGGTAGGTGACGTCCCGCAGAATCCAGTGCAGGTACTGTTTGCTGTTGTTCTTGTCGAAGATGAGTGCGCGGGCCGAGACGATCAGCGGTGGCAGATCAACCAATTCGCAGCGCAGGCGCAATTCCCATTCCTGGTCGTTACTGTCCTGATTGAGGACTGCGCGGGTGCGGAGTGCTGCGAAATTGGCGTGGTGCGAGGGCAGTATCCACTCCGCCAGATTGTGGCCGACCAGGTGCAGGGGCGTCGCCACGGTGGCGGCTGCCGGGTTCGCCTGCAGGATGATGCCGTCCGTGTCGGTGACGATATGGATGTCACGCGAGCTGCGTATGAGTTCGTCGAGCATGACGCGACTTTCCGTGAGTCGGACGCAGGATTCGCGCACGCTGGCGTAGTTTGCTTCGAGCTTGCTTTGACGCTCGACCATCTGTTCCAGATCTTCGGCGTAGCGATAGAGTTGCTCGTGCAGCGCGGCGTCACGCGAACTGCCGGGTAGGCGAACTGACTGGCCGGCGACGGGTACGTTGCTTTCGGCCAGGTCCTTGCTGGTCATTTCCGAATGCTGGTTCATGGCTACCTCAGTTTTCGAGGGTTTCCTTGATGCAGGCAACCAGTTGCAGGGGGCTGAAGGGCTTGATGAAGTAGGCGTCGGCGCCACGCTCCATGCCGATCTCGTAGTCGCGCGACTGGCCGCGCGCCGTGACCATGATGACGCGCGTATCCTTGAGTTCTGGATCAGACTTGATGGCGTCGAGCACTTGCAGGCCATCGAGGGCGCCGGGCATCATGACGTCGAGTACGACGAGGTCTGGTTTGTGGTTGCGGGCGATTTCGAGGCCGCTGGCACCATCCTCGGCTTCGAGCACTTCAAAGCTCTTGCCCAAGGTGATACGGATGAGGCGGCGGATGTCGGAATGGTCATCGACGAGAAGAATCTTTGTCATGATGCGCTGTTCTCCGTGATGTTGTTGGTGGTGGCGAGATTCGCCATTAACGTGGCCAGATCGTTGGCGTATTTCATGGTTTCCTTCCTCATCTGACAGTCGTCACAGGTGGCCTGTCGTCCCTCATATTTCGGGATGCCGGTGGGCAGGGTGACGATGAATTGATTCAGCTTGCCCGTTTCGGAGATATCGGTCTTCAACATGCCACCGTGCAGATTGACGCTTGCCTTCACGAAAGCCAGGTCGAATTGCCCCCAGATATTTTTCTCCGGGGCGGTTGCGGGGAGGCGGGGGGTGTTTTCGAGCAGGTCGAGACTGCCCTTGGCCGGTGGACGTGTCAGTATGCTGCCTTTTACCAGCTGATACTTACCTTCCTGAATCAGGCTGATCTCGACGTTGGTGCCGCTTGGCGCGGCAGCGGTCAGCCCGCCCAGCAGCCATTCAAAGCTTGCCGATAACCAGTACGGAC
This sequence comes from uncultured Rhodocyclaceae bacterium, assembly GCA_903950295.1. The sequence goes on along the minus strand of CAJBAP010000178.1, from coordinate 1,370 downwards.
TGCCATAAACCGGTGCCAGCCGCGCTTCGTTCCCCTTGATCCGCAACCCGACATTGCGGGAATGCGCGATTGCCGCAAATTCCGTGGCCGAGGTGGTGATCAACTCATACAGCAGCAAGCGCTCATCGTCGTCCAGCGGAGCATCCAGAAAAAAGTCGCCGAGCCTGCTCAGGTGTTGGACGAAATCAGAGCTTTTGCGTGAGAGATTGGTCAGTTCATTGAGGAGTATTTCTCCCCCGGGTGCGGCCGGTAACTGATCTGCCGAGCGCATCAGTTCGAGACGACTGGAGAGCCCCGCAATTTCATTTAGCGGCACAATCAACTCGTTGCGCACGACGTTGAATATGCTTGCGAGAACAGTAGTCATGCCCCTGATATCGTTATGAGCCGTCCTGCCGGTGCCGACTATCTTCGTGTCGGTGGTGTCGGTGGTGTCGGTTTGGGTGCTGTTCAGCGCGGTGTTCATGGCACATCTCCTTACAGGTAGGCCGCCCGACGTTCGATGATGCTGTCGAGGATGGTGTGCAGTTGCACGAACGGTACCGGCTTGGGAAAAATCTGAATGCCTGGTGGCAATCCGCCGCGCGCTTCGATCTCGGCGGTATCCATGCCAGTGACCACGGCGATTTCCATGCCCTCGCGGAAGGATGAGGAAGCCAGATTGCGGATCAGTTGAAAGCCATCCATGCCAGGCATCGACAGGTCGGTAATCATCAGATCGGGGGCATCCTTGCCGACGCGGATCAGACCCTCGATGCCATTGCTTGCCGTGATCACTTCCACTGGAAGATTCCAGCTCGCGATAACGGTCTTGTAAAGCTTGAGGAGGATGCTGTCATCTTCGACCACCAGGACTTTCAGTCGCTCGAGGTGAGAGGCGCGCGTCGGAGCTTCCGGGCGCTGCGTCTGGGGGCCGCCGTCAAGCAGGCGTTGCACTGAGGCTCGGTTGATGCGCCGATGGCCGCCATCGGTCTTCCAAGCCTCAAGTAACCCGTTCTCTGCCCAGAGCTGGGCGGTGCGCAGGGAAACGCCGAGCAGTTGGGCAGCTTCGCGCGTGGTGCAGTAGGCGGTTTGGGTTGTTTGGGCCATGAACACTTTCCTTTAAACGCTTCCCTTGGATCTGATGACTATCATTATTTATCATTTTTTATCATTTGTAAAGCGATATATCGCAAATAAATAAGAATACGTCTATATAGTTTCATATAGGGCTTCTTGTGGAGTTCGGGTGAAAACGGGGCGAACTTGCCGCTTGCCACGCTTGTGGCGATGCATTTCTGCGCCTGACTGTCTGAAACCGCGAGAGCGGATCAGGTGTTCCGGGTGGCGCTATGCGTTGCCTGGAAGCTTGGTTCTGCCAGTGGCAGGTC
>CAJBAP010000177.1 GCA_903950295.1 uncultured Rhodocyclaceae bacterium | reverse complement strand
CAGCAGTGCGATGCCTCCGACAAATCCTACGCCGATTGCGACGAGCCCGGGCAATACGCGGCGTGCCAGCGGCTTGCCGCCGATGGCAATGACCAGACCGGATTTGAAAATCAGGTTTGACAGGCTCGCCAGTCCGATGGCGATGACGGCTGGGTCGGCAGTGAGGGTTTCCTGGTTGAACAGGCGCAGCGTCGACAGCGTGATGGCATCGACATCCGTCAGGCCGGAGGCGAGTGCGACGAGATAGAGGCCCTGGCTGCCGGCGACATCTTGCAGCCAGGCGGCGAGTAGTAGCACGGCACCGTAAAGCAGACCGAAGGACAAGGCAGTGCGGATCTCGGTCGGATTTTTTACCTCGGGTAGTGGCAGATCGCCGGCAGCCGTGAGGGTTCGCCATTTGAACAGTACAACAACGAGACCGAGCAGCAGGCCACCGCCCAATACGCTTGCCAGTGGCAACAGCAAAGTCGGCGCCAGCACTACGGCGACGATGCCGAGACGCACGGTGACGACGAGATTGGCGATGAGGATGACCAGGGTTGCCGTGTCGATGAGCTTCGCGTCGTCGCGGGCATTGCGCGTGAAGACCATGGTCGTGGCGGTGGAAGAGACCAGTCCGCCGAAAAATCCCAGCAACGGTGCGCCGTGGCGGTTACCGACGACGCGTAGAGCGGCATAGCCTGCCAGTGAAAGGCCGGAGATCAGCACCACCATCCACCAGATCTGGTGTGGATTCAGGGCCAGATAGGGCCCGTAGTCCTGGTTTGGCAGGATCGGAAACACGACCAGCGATAACACGGCGAATTGCAGGATGGAAATCAGATCCTTGTGCGTCAGGCTGCGTGTGACGCCCTGCAACTGTGCCTTGAAGTAGAGCAACACGGTGGTGGTGATGGCGAGCATCACCGCCAGGGTGGCGTTGCCGTACCAGGTGAGGGCGCCCAGGCCATAACAGAGCATCAACGCGACGACCGACGTTGTGCCCGGGTCGCCGTCGTCCTGTGGGTCACGCGCCAACGCCACGATCATCATGGTCGCCATCATCAGCATGCCGGCTGCCAGAATCCAGCCGCTGCCAGATTTTTCGCCGAGCATGGCGGCAAGACAGCCGAGCACCGCCGTCAGGGCGAAGGTGCGCAGCCCCGCCTTCGCATCGACTTTGCGCTCACGCTCCAAACCGATCAGCAAGCCAATGCCGAGACTGATGGAGAAAGCCTGAACTTCAGGATAAGCTGCGGGTGCGAACATGAACCCATTATAGAATCTCATCATGACATATTTCGCATTGGTTCCTGCCGCCGGCGGCGGTGCGCGCATGGGGAAGGACTGCCCCAAGCAATATCTCGCGCTCGCCGGGCTGCCGCTGATCCGCCATACCCTGAATGCACTGGCTGCCGTGCCGGCGATTGCGCAAGTGTTTGTTATCCTGGCGCCGGACGACACGCGCTGGGACGATTTCGACTGGCGCGATCTTGCACCGAGGTTGACGGTGCTGCGCTGCGGCGGCAAGACGCGGGCGGAAAGCGTTACGAACGGCTTGCGCATGGTGCGTGAGCAGGTTGGTTTCAATGACTGGGTGCTGGTGCATGATGCCGCCCGTGTTTGTCTGACGCGAGCTCACGTTGAAAAGCTGATCGCCGAAGTCGGCGATGATCCGGTTGGCGGTCTGTTGGCTGTGCCAGTGGCCGATACGCTGAAACGCGGTCACGAACTTACCGCAGAAGGCGTACGCATTGCCGCTACCGTGTCACGCGAGGGGCTATGGCAGGCGCAGACACCGCAGATGTTCCGCTACGGGGTGCTCGCGGAGGCACTCGAGTATGCACCGACAGTCACTGATGAGGCCAGCGCTATCGAGGCGCTTGGCATGCATCCAAAATTGGTGGCGGCAGATGCCACCAATCTCAAGGTAACCTACCCGCTCGACCTGAAACTGGCCGAGTGGATTCTTGCAAGCAGGAAAGCGGAGGGATGATGGAATTTCGGGTTGGGCAGGGTTATGACGTACATCCCCTGGTACCAGGACGCCCGTTGATTCTTGGTGGCGTAACGATTCCTTATGACATGGGCCTGAACGGCCATTCTGATGCTGATGCGTTGCTGCATGCGATTACCGACGCGCTCCTCGGTGCAGCAGGGATGGGTGATATTGGCCGCATGTTCCCAGACAGTGATGAGACGTGGCGCGGTGCCGATAGCCGCGTACTGTTGCGTGGCGCCGTGGCGGCGGTGCGTGAGGCTGGTTGGCGGATAGGTAATGTCGATTGCACGGTAATTGCCCAGGCACCGCGCATCGCCCCCCATGTTGTGGCCATGTGTGCCAACATTGCGGCCGATGTGGGTGTGACAGTGGATTGTGTAAACGTCAAAGGCAAGACTACGGAACGGCTGGGTTTCGAAGGGCGCGGCGAGGGCATTGCCGCGGAGGCCGTGGCAATGCTGATCCGCGGCTGAAGGCAGGAATTCGCTGGCGCGCCGACTGCTGCGGGAATGCGCATAGAATCACCAAAACCTGACTGAGCATATCCCTTTCATGAAAATATTTGGTTCCAGAAAGCTCACGCCCCGTTTGGCGCGGCTCGCAAAAATTTCCCTGTTCAGCCAGTTATCCCCGGTAGAACTGGGGATCGTCGATGGCCTTCTGCATCAGAGGGAGTACCTCGCGGATGAAATAGTCTTTGACGAGGGCGAGGAAGGGCAGGCGATTTACATCGTGCAGGAGGGGGAGGTCGCTCTGGGGCGGCAAGGGCAGGGTGAGGATGGACGCATCGCCACGCTGGGGGTTGGCGCATTCTTCGGTGACATGGCGTTGCTCGACAATTTGCCGCGTACCGCCCAGGCGCGGGTACTTAAACCCGCCAAACTATCCGTGTTTTTTCGCGAGGACTTCCTGGCGCTGATGGATACCCATGCGCGTATTGCCAGCAAAATTGCCTTGCAAGTGGCTCGCGAAATGGGGCGGCGTATTCGTCAGCTACAAGGGAGTGATACCCAGGTATGGCGCCAGCACCTTTAGGCTTTTCTGTTGCGCGACAGCAATCCGGACCAGTGGTCTGGGCAGCAATCATTGGCTCGACCTGCCTGCTGCTGGCAGCGCTGCAAAAATTACTCTGGCTGACGGCTCCCTTCCTGCTGGCCTTGATTCTTTACTACATGCTGCAACCGGTGATGCAGGCGCTCATCTATCGTGGCATGCGTCGCGAGACCGCTGCCGGCTCGGTGATGGCGGGTTTCATCGCTGCACTTTTGTTGGCGGGCATGCTGGCGTTACCACAGTTTGGCGCGCGCATCATCGATTGGCAGGCGACGCTCATGCGTTATCTGCAAGGCGGCCAAACGCTGCTTGATCGTAGCCTGCATGCCCTCGATGCGAGTTGGAGTGTGTTTGCCAAGGCGCGTTTGGCAGATGTTGCATCCGCGCGGCTGGCAGATTTTTCCGAGTCACTGTCCAGTCATGTCGAGCCGATCGTCGTCGGCGCAGCCGCCTGGGCCCCGGCGCTTCTGTTAACGCCGTTCCTGGCCTTTTTCTTTCTGCGCGACGGCCGGGTTTTTATGCGTTTTCTCGCACACGCAGTGCCCAATGCTTTTTTCGAGCGCACGCTCAGCCTGCTGGCAGAGGTCGATCGTACTGCCCGTGCTTATTTCCAGGGCCTGCTGTGGCTGACCTTGCTGGACACGGTCACTCTGGGGCTCGGTCTTTGGTTGCTGGGCTTTCCCGGTCCGTGGGCGCTCGGTTTGATCTGCGCCGTGCTGGCCTGGATACCCTACGTCGGTTCTATCCTTGGCGGCTTGCTTGTGGTGCTGGTGGCCGCAACGGATTTTCCACAAGCGCCCGAAATGGCATGGTGGGCGGTAGCCCTTTTCGTGCTGGCGCGCATGCTCGACGAT
>CAJBAP010000176.1 GCA_903950295.1 uncultured Rhodocyclaceae bacterium | reverse complement strand
GTGACGGCTACCGAATCGTGGGGGGCGGTGGGGCGACGCCGGCAGAAGTCGGCGCTGGCGGGACGGCCTCCCTGGTTCCTGTTGAGCGTGAAATCAATGAAAGCACGCTCTCAGCCGATGCCGTCGAGCTCGGCGAGTATCGCCACTACATGCAGAAGGAAATCTTCGAGCAGCCCCAGGCGCTCGCCGCCACGCTCGAGATGATCGGTGGCGCGCAGACTTTTTCGCCCAACCTGTTTGGTGTTACCGCGCCAGAAATGTTTGCGGATGTGCAATCGGTGCTGATCATCGCCTGCGGCACCAGTTACCATGCCGGCCTGGTGGCGCGCTACTGGATCGAACAGATTGCGGGTCTGCCTTGCACGGTCGAGGTGGCGAGTGAATACCGTTACCGCATTTCGGTACCCAATCCAGCACAACTGGTGGTGGCGATTTCGCAATCGGGCGAAACAGCCGATACGCTGGCTTGTGTCAAACATGCCAAAACGCTTGGAATGGGCAAGACGCTGGCGCTCTGCAATGTGCCTGAATCCGCCATCGTGCGTGAGTGTGCGTTGCGCTTCCTCACGCGCGCTGGCCCGGAAATCGGTGTTGCCTCGACCAAGGCATTCACCACCCAGTTGGCCGCACTGTTCCTGCTGGCCGCCACGCTGGCGAAACAGGCCGGACGCCTGACTGCTGCAGATGAGGTCAGCTACCTGACCGCGCTACGCCATCTGCCGGTTGCCGTGCAGAAGGTCCTGGCGCTGGAGCCGGGCATTGCCGCTTGGGCAAGACTGTTTGCGGACAAGCACCATGCCCTGTTCCTGGGCCGAGGCCCACACTACCCAATTGCTCTCGAAGGCGCCTTGAAGCTCAAGGAAATTTCCTATATTCACGCCGAAGCCTATCCGGCAGGCGAACTGAAGCACGGGCCGCTGGCGCTGGTGGACAAAGAGATGCCGGTGATCAGCGTGGCACCGAACGATGCCTTGCTGGAAAAACTGAAATCCAACCTGAAAGAAGTCGCCGCCCGTGGCGGCGAGCTGTATGTTTTTGCCGATGCCGACTCTGCCGTGCAGGAGGAGGACGGTTTGCACATCCTGCGCCTGCCCGAACACTATGGCGCCTTGTCGCCCGTGCTGCACGTCGTGCCCCTGCAACTGCTGGCGTATCATGCCGCGCTGGTCAAAGGCACCGATGTCGACAAGCCGCGCAACCTCGCAAAATCGGTCACCGTTGAATAGCTGCGTCGAATGAATGAGTTGAATAAATAAGGGAGAAAAAAATGCCGAAATTCCATACCGCCGCGATCCGTGCTGTTGCCCTCGTCGGGCATGGCGGCGCCGGCAAAACCACGCTGGCTGAGGCCTTGCTGCACCGCGCCGGCGCGATTGCCGCGCCGGGCAGCGTCGAACGGGGTAGCACCGTCTGTGACTTCGATGCGCAGGAAAAAACTGCCGGCCATTCGCTGCAATCCGCGCTGGTGAATTTTGCCTGGGAAGACGTGCATGTGCATCTGGCCGATACCCCGGGCTACCCCGATTTCGCTGGTCAGGCCATGGCCACGCTGGCGGGTGTCGATACTGCCGTGATCGTGATCAATGCCCAGACCGGTATCGAACTGATGACCGAGCGTATGATGCGCGCGGCTGCGGCACGCGGACTCGCACGCATGATCGTTGTCAATAAAATCGATGCCGACAACGTCGACCTGGCCGGCCTGATGGCCGAGGTGCGCGAGCGCTTTGGTCCGACCTGCAAGTTCCTCGATTTGCCGGCACACAACAACAAGGATGTCGTCGAAGTGCTGGAGCATGACGCCGGTGATGCCGACATCGACAGCGTCGCCCACGCGCACCGCGAGCTTATTGAGCAGTTGGTCGAGGAAGACGAAAGCCTGATGGAGCGCTACCTCGAGGACGGCAAGGAGCCGACGCCCGGCGAGTTGCACGCCCCCTTCGAGAAAGCCTTGCGCGAAGGCCACCTGATTCCCGTGTTGTTTACCTCGGCCAAGACCGGTGCCGGTATCGCCGAGTTGCTGCATGTGCTGGCATCGCTTGCCCCCAACCCCGCTGAAGGCAATCCGCCGCCTTTCTACAAGGGCGAGCCCGGCAACATCACTGAACCCTTCGACCGCGTTCCGGATGCCAGCAAGCATGTGCTCGCGCATGTCTTCAAGGTGATCGTCGATCCCTACATGGGCAAGGTCGCTGTGTTCCGCGTGCATCAAGGCACTATCCGCAAGGATTCGCAACTCTTCATCGGCGACGGCAAGAAGCCCTTCAAGGTTGGCCACCTCTACCAGTTGCAGGGCAAGGACTACGTCGAGGTCGATGAGTTGCTGCCGGGCGATTTGGGCGCCATCGCCAAGGTCGAGGAAATCGAATTCGACGCCGTGCTGCACGATTCGCATGACGAGGACCACATCCACCTCAAGCCGCTTGAGTTTCCCAAGCCGATGCAGGGCCTCGCCGTCGAGACACAGAAGAAGGGCGACGAACAGCGCCTCTTCGATATCCTGCGCAAACTCGCCATGGAAGATCCCTGTTTCAAGATCGAGCGCCATCCAACGACGCACGAAACCGTTATTTTCGGCCTGGGCGAGATGCATTTGCGGACCAAGCTCGACCGCATGTCCAGCCAGTACAAGCTCGAACTCGACACCAAGCCGCCGCAGATTCCTTTCCGCGAGACGATCACGAAAGCCGCCGAAGGCCATTGCCGCCACAAGAAACAGTCGGGTGGTGCCGGTCAGTTCGGCGAGGTCTATCTGAAGATCGAGCCGCTTGAGCGCGGCGCGGGTTTCGAGTTCGTTGATCGCGTCAAGGGCGGTGTCATTCCCGGCGTCTTCATGCCGGCGGTCGAGAAGGGCGTGCTTCAGGCCCTGGCTGATGGCGTCGTTGCCGGTCACCCGGTCCAGGATCTGCGCGTCATCGTGTATGACGGCAAGACCCACGCGGTCGATGGCAAGGAGATCGCCTTCGTCATGGCCGGCAAGAAGGCCACCATTGCCGCGATTCGCGAGGCGGCACCGGTAGTGCTGGAACCCATCGTCAACATTGAGGTGCTGGTCCATGAAGAGCAGATGGGCGATATCGCCGGTGATCTGTCGAGCCGGCGCGGCCACGTCACCGGCACCACGCCGCGTGGCCCCGGACGCGTGGTCGTCAGCGGCGAAGTACCGCTGGCCGAGATCAACGACTACGCTTCGCGCATCAAGTCGATGACCGGCGGACGCGGCAGCTACAACATCGAGTTCGCCCGCTATTCTCAGGTACCGCCGCAAATCCAGCAGAAGCTGGCCGCTTCGTTCAAGCTTGCCGAGGACGACGAGTAAGGCTAGTATCTGCCGCCATGCGCCGCTTCAAGAGTTTCTTGCTGATCCTCATCTCCCTGTGGTTGCCGCTACAAGCGGCCGC
>CAJBAP010000175.1 GCA_903950295.1 uncultured Rhodocyclaceae bacterium | reverse complement strand
GCGACGCGCGTGCATGACCGCACGCTCGATGAAATCGGTACCCTGACCCGCTCGTTCAATCACATGGCGCAAACGGTTGCCGACAGCACCGCCAACCTGGAATCGCGCGTTGCCGAGCGTACCGCCGCGCTTTCGGCAGCCAACACCGAACTCGCGCAGGCGCGCGACACCGCCGAAGAAGCCACGCGGGTCAAAAGCGAATTCCTCGCCAACATGAGCCATGAAATCCGCACCCCGATGAACGGCATCATCGGCATGGGTCAGTTGCTGTCCGACACACCGCTGTCCGCAGAACAACGCCATTACGCGCAGACGATCGGCAGTTCGGCCGAGGCGTTGCTCGCCATCATCAACGATATTCTCGACTTCTCGAAAATCGAGGCGCAGAAGCTCGACATCGAGGCACTCGACTTCGACTTGCGCACCATGATCGACGACTTTGCCGACCTGTTTTCCTGGCGCGCCGCCGAAAAGGGCCTCGAGTTTCACTGCGTGGTCGCACCGGATGTGCCGACACACCTGGTTGGCGATCCCGGCCGACTGCGCCAGGTACTGACCAATTTTGTCGGCAATGCCATCAAATTCACCGAGCAGGGCCAGGTCGTCGTCCGTATTGCCAGGGACGATACTTCGAGCGACGACAAGCTGACCCTGCGCTTCGAGGTCAGCGACACCGGCATCGGCATCCCGGCCAACAAGCAAGGCAAGCTGTTTGCGGCGTTCACCCAGGTCGATGGTTCGACCAGCCGAAAATACGGCGGTACCGGACTCGGGCTAGCCATCAGCAAACAACTGGCCGAACTGATGGGAGGCACGGTCGGCCTGTCGAGCACGCCGGGGCACGGTTCGACGTTCTGGTTTTCGGCATGTCTGCAACGCTCACATGCCCCGCCACAGGAAGCTCCCGCCCCCCTCTCCCCCGAGGCACGCGCACGCTTGCGCGTACTGGCGGTCGACGACACGGCAACGGCGCGTGAAATTCTCTCGATACAACTCACGCGTCTCGGCTTTCATCACGAACTCGCCAGCGGTGGTGCTGAAGCCCTCGCCACCTTGCGCGCGGCCCACGCTGCCGGCCAGGCTTTCGATATCGCCATCATCGACAAGCTGATGCCGGAAATGGACGGTGAGACACTCGGCCGTGCGATCCGCGCCGATGCCAATCTCGCCGCGACGCACATGATTCTCATCACCGCCTCGCCTCTGCCTGGTGATGCCAGTCGCGCCGAGGCCGAAGGTTTTTCCGCCTACCTCACCAAGCCGGTACGCGAACAACAGTTGCTCAACACCCTTGCCGCCGTGCTGGCCCCGAAACCTGCCGGCAATGCCACGCCCATTCTCACCAGCAACAACACGCCACAACCGATCACACCACCCAGCACACGGAGCGCACGCATCCTCGTCACCGAGGACAACCGCGTTAACCAGGTCGTTGCACAGGGATTGCTGAAATCGCTGGGTTTCACTCAGGTCGACATCGCCAACAACGGGCACGAAGCGCTGGAAGCACTGGCAACCCACCGCTATGATCTGGTATTGATGGATTGTCAGATGCCGATCATGGATGGGTTCGAAGCCACTACCGCACTGCGCGCGCGCGGCGACCGGGTTACGATAATCGCGATGACCGCCAACGCCATGCAGGGTGACCGCGAAGCCTGCCTCGCCGTCGGCATGGACGACTATATTGCCAAGCCGATAACGCGCGACCAACTCGAAACAGTGCTGACACGCTGGGTACCAACACCATGAAACGCCGCCAACTCCTGCAACAACTCTCCGCCGCTGGCCTGCTTTCGTCCGGAGGCATCATGGGCTTCCTGCAACGCGCCTTGGCCGCTGGCAACAATCCTGTGCCCGCCGGACTGCACCAGATCAAGGGACAAGTCATGGTCAATGGCAAGCCGGCACGGGCCGGGCAGTTGATCCTGCCCGGAGACACCGTCATCACCGCAACCGACGGCGAAGCACTCTATGTGATCGGCCAGGACGCCTTCCTGCAGCGCGGCGGCAGCACGGTGAGTTTCGGCCAGACAGCCGCGGATTTCATGCGCATACTGAACGGCCGCATCCTCTCGGTGTTCGGCAAGGGCAACAGGGAAATCCATTTCGCCACCGCCACCATCGGCATTCGCGGCACGGCCTGCTATATTGAAGAAAAAGTCGGTGCTGGCGGGACGGCAAGCGACACGGCGCCAACCTACTTCTGCCTCTGCTACGGCGAAGCGAAGGTCATCCCGACGGCGGCCCCGGAACAGTGGGAGACCTTGCTCACCACCCACCACGATCACCCGATCTACATTTCCAACGACATGAAAATGCCGTCCACGATGGTGACCGCGCCGGTCATCAACCACACCGACACCGAACTGATCCTGCTGGAAAACCTGGTGGGACGCTGGCCGCCGTTCTACGGCCAGGTCCAGGCCGGGGATGGCTACTGATTCTGCGTCAGATCATGCAGCGGCGGTGCGACCTTCAGCACCTCTTCCATGGTCGTCAGTCCCGCCGCCACCTTGCGCGCACCGGCAATGCGCAGCGGCTGCATGCCAGCCTTGGCGGCACGTTCGCGGAATTGCGCCAGATCGGTATGTGCCGAGACCATCGACTTCAGGTCGAGTGACATCGGCATGATTTCGTAAAGCCCCAACCGCCCCATGTAACCGGTCATGCGGCACTCCAGGCAACCGACTGGATGATAGAGCTGGGTCGGCTTCTTCGATTTCCATGGCGCCACCATGCCTTGCCAGAGGGCTTCATCTTCGGCACGCAGCCCGCCGGCCTTCTTGCAGTGCGGGCAAAGCGTGCGCACCAGGCGCTGCGCCATGACGCCCAGCACGGTCGATTGAATCAGATAGGGCGGCACGCCAAGATCGAGCAAACGGGTAATCGCCGTCGGCGCGTCATTGGTGTGCAGGGTGGATAGCACCAGGTGGCCGGTCAGCGCTGCCTGCACCGCCATCTCGGCTGTCTCGATGTCGCGGATCTCGCCGACCATGATGATGTCCGGATCCTGCCGCATCAGCGCGCGGATGCCGGTGGCGAAATCCATGCCGATATCTGCCACCACCTGAACCTGGTTGAAGGCCGGTTCGATCATCTCGATCGGATCTTCCAGCGTACAGACATTCACCTCCTGCGTCGCCAGTTGCTTGAGGGTCGAATACAGCGTGGTGGTCTTGCCCGAACCGGTCGGGCCGGTGACGAGGATGATGCCGTTGGGCTGGCTGGTCATGCCCTGCCAGCGCGCGGCATCCTCCGGGGAAAAGCCGAGATCGGCAAAGTCGCGCACCAGCACCTCGGGATCGAAGATGCGCATCACCAGTTTTTCGCCAAAGGCAGTGGGCAGCGTCGACAGGCGCAGCTCGATTTCCTGGCCGTCGGGCGAACGCGTCTTGATGCGGCCATCCTGCGGACGGCGCTTCTCCACCACGTCCATGCGGCCGAGAATCTTGATGCGGCTGGTCATCGCATTCAGTACCGCCATTGGAATCTGATAGACCTGATGCAGCACGCCGTCGATGCGGAAACGCACCACGCCCATATCGCGGCGCGGCTCGACGTGGATGTCGGAGGCGCGCTGCTCGAAGGCATACAGCCAGAGCCAGTCGACGATCATCACCACATGCTGGTCGTTGGCGTCGAGCGACGCCTTGCCCTTGCCCAGTTCGACCAGTTGCTCGAAGCTGTTGATGCCCGTGCGGGCAACGTCGCCGCGCTTCAAGGCGCCCTTGATCGAGCGCGCCATGTTGTAGAACTCGACCTGGTAGCGGGCGATGTCTTCGGGATTGGCGATGACGAGGCGGATATCCTTCTTCAGGATCGGCTTGAGCTCGGCCTCCCAGCCACGGATGAAGGGCTCGGCCGTGGCAACGACCACCTCGTTCGAGCGCACCTCCACCGGCAGAATGCGGAAACGCGTCGCGTAGGCGCTGCTCATCACGTCGGTGATGGCACTCAAATTCACCTTGAGCGGATCGATGTGAAAGTAGGGCAGCCCCGACCACTCCGCCAGCCATTCGGTCAGGACATCGAGATCGAGCACGCGATGCGGAGGCTCGACCGATTTCCAGCGTTGCTCGGCAATGACGATCAGCGGATGCCGCTCACCGCGGTAATAGCGGCGCTCCTGGCGAAATACCTCGGCTTCGGCACGCGGCACCTTGCCGGCCTCGATCAGCGCGTCGACAAGTTCCGGCAGGGTAAGGCGATGCTCGTTGGCGGTGGCTGGGGCTGGAGTGTTCATGAAACGTGACTATACCGATAAAAGTCGGCGCTGGCGGGACGGCGATAGCTGGCACGCCGCCAACGTGGGGACGGTGTCAGCCGGAACGGCGGCTGACGTGGGGACGCCTATTCGACGATCTTGTTGATGGGCAATTCGATGATGCCGCGCGCACCGGCCTGATAAAGCTGGGGGATGAGCTCGCGCACGAACTTTTCTTCCACCACCGTACTGAGCTCCACCCAATCCGGATCAGCCAGTGTGGACAGCGTGGGCGTGGCGAGCGCCGGCAGAATCTTCAACACGCTATCGACGCTGGCACGCGGCACGTTCATCGACAGCAGCACCCGGGTGGCGGCGGCGATGGCGCCCTTGAGCAACATCAGCAGGCGCTCGATCTTGCCGTGCTTCCATTCATCGGCCAGCGACTGGTGGTTGGCGATGAAGCGCGGAGTGCTTTCTAGCACCACATGCAGCACCTTGAGGTTGTTGGCGCGCAGGGACGAGCCCGTCTCCGAAACATCGACGATCGCATCGGCCAGGATCGGCGGCTTCACTTCGGTGGCACCCCAGGAAAATTCCACCTCGGCGGTCACGCCATGCTGTTCGAGGAAACGCCGGGTCATGCCGACCGTCTCGGTGGCAATGCGCTTGCCCTGCAGATCCTTCACGGACTGGAACGGGGAGTCTTCTTTGGCTGCCATCACCCAGCGCACCACGCCGTAATTCGGCCAGGGCGCGCGCAGATCGGCCAGTTCCGCCACGTCGGCGCCGGTCTCGAGTATCCAGTCCAGGCCCGTGATGGCGCAGTCGATGATGCCCTGCCCAACGTAGCGCGCCATTTCCTGCGGGCGGATCAGGATGCACTCGATCTCGGCATCGTCGATGCCCGGGTAGTAGGAACGGCCCGAGATGCGCAGATCGAAACCGGCACGGATAAAGAGTTTCTGGGTGGTGTCCTGCAGGCTGCCTTTGGGAATGCCCAAACGCAATTTGTGCGGTGTGTTCATGGTCTATCCAGGGTGAGAGAAATGTCAAAGACCCGAACGATAAAGCATCGGATGAATATTCGCAGAGAAACGTTCGTGCCAGGCCAAACTCGGGGCAATACGGAAATCATCACTGCCGTGGCACGCAAGCAGACGCCTCTTGGTATCATGAAAGGCTTGAACCACCGTGCTATTAACCGGATCGCGTTCCCAAAGAATATGAAAATTCGCTCACTCGTCATATTGCTTGTCGGCCTGCTCCAGACTCTCCCCACGCATGCGAATCCTGATCAGGAAGTGGAAGATCTGCTGCCATTGAGCCTGGCAGAGTTGATGGATTTGAAAGTCAGCATTTCCACCAATACCCTGCAAAAGCGCTCAAAGGCACCCTCGGTCGTCTCGGTCATCACGGCGGAGGACATCAAGGCCACGGGCACGACCAATCTCATGGAGATCCTGCAGAGCGTACCGGGCATCTACATCAAGAACAACCTGTTTGGCTTCAAGCCGCTGATCACATTCCGCGGCGCTTCGGGGGCTAACGTGCTGCTGATGGTGAATGGCGCGCCGGCAAAAGATCTGGTGTGGTCGCCCAGCATTTTCTGGAAAGGGATGCCCGCAAACATGATCGAGCGGGTGGAGATCATCCGCGGCCCCGGCTCGGCATTGTTTGGTTCGGATGCCGCCGCCGGCGCAATCAACGTCATCACCAAGACCGCCGGGAAGATCAACCAATCCGAGGCGGGCGTTCGGGCCGGCAGCTTCGATACCCAGGCAGCCTGGGTGCAGCATGGCACGAACTGGAACGGTTTCGACATCAGCTTCACTGCCGACATCGCGCGCACCGACGGTCATCAGCCATTCATTGCCAGAGACAAGCTGGGCGCCTTCGGTCATGCCGACTACGGCTGGGACAACCAGGATATTCACTTTTCCATCGGGAAAGACAGCTGGCGCCTGCTGGCGGACTACACCAAACACGACAACATCGCCATCGGTCTGACGGGTGCCGGCGTGCTGGATCCCATCACACGCGCGAACGACGGCAACGCGAGCCTTGCGCTGCTTTACAACAACGGCAGCTTTGCCAAGGATTGGGGAGTGAATGCCGAATTGCGCTATCGGGATACCGAATACTCTTCCGGCAATGGCTTTTGGGAACTCCCTCCCGGCGCCCTGCCCTTGGCGTCTCTGCATCTCAATGACACAAGTTCGGCCGAACGCCGTTTGAATTTTGAAGCCAGCGCGCTCTTCACTGGTTTCAAGGACCATGCGTTACGCTTCGGCGGCGGTTACATCCTGCAGGACTTGTATTCCTTCAACCAGCACTGGGATCAAGTACCGAAGCTCCTGGATGCGCCACAAACGCGCCGGAACAGTTATCTGTTCGTGCAGGATGCCTGGAGCTTCGCGGACAACTGGGAACTCACCGCGGGCGCACGTTATGACCACTACTCCGATGTTGGCGGTACGGTAAATCCCCGCGTCGCAGTCGTTTGGCAAACCACCGACCGACTGTCGTCCAAGCTGATGTACGGCGAGGCTTTCAGGGCACCGTCATACCTGGAACTGCATGTCACGACTGCAGCCAATCCACCCAATCCTGCGCTCAAGCCGGAAAAATCAAAAACCTGGGATTTGTCATTTTCCTATCTGGCGACACGCGACCTGCGGCTGGGCTTGAGCCTTTATCACTTTGCGCGCTCCGACGTCATTGCTCCGGATATTGCAGCGCCTTATCAGTTCAAGAATTTTGACCAGTATGTGACCCGTGGTGTCGATCTGGAGGCCCAATGGCAGGCAAGCAAGACGTTTTGGCTTTCCGCCAGCATGAGCCATATGCAAGAAGTAGATTCGCCGTTGCGCGACCTGGGGATACCGCTGCAACAAGCCTTCCTGCGTGCGGATTGGGCATTCCTGCCCAAGTGGAACTGGGATCTGCAGGCCAACTGGTTTGACGGGCGTCCGGTTTATGGCTCTCGCGTACAAATTGACAGCTATACGCTGGCGAACACCACGGTTCGTTACGTGCACGACAAGCAATGGGAGTTTGCCGCTTCCATCCGAAATATGCTCGATGTGGATGCGGCGGATTATTCGCACAAGAATATTCCGAACAACCTGCCCCTGCCCGGGCGCAACTTTTTCGGCGAAATCCGCTACAAGTTCTGACTGGATCGAGCCTCGTGACAATGAAATTCCTCTTCCGCTCCCACCGCTGGCTACTGCTGATGCTCGCGTCAACGGCGCTGGCCGGTACCCCGGTGTTTGCGGCCGAAATAGCCTCGGAAGCAGCACTGCGGGCGGCCCTGCTGTTCAATTTCATCAAATTCACCGAGTGGCCTGCGGCATTGGCCAGCAACCAACATCTGCAGGTGTGCATTTCCTCCAACGACCCAGAACTAGTCAGCGCCATGGAATCGATCAACGCACGCCAGGTGCGCGGCAAAGCCGTGCTCACGGTGCGTTACCAGCAGCAAACCGACTGTGACGTGATTTATTTCGATACGCCTCAGCGCTGGAACAGCCTGCAAGGAAAGCATCGGACACCTCATCCCTTGACCGTCGGCGGTTATACGGGTTTCGTCGACAACGGCGGCATGATCGAGATCGACCTGAAGGAAGGCGGCACACGCTTCGACATCAACCAGGGCGAAGCAAAGCGTGCCGGCTTGCGCTTCTATCCGCAGTTGTTGAAACTGGCACGCCGCATCGTCGAGTAGCGCGCCATGCATCGAGTGCGCTTCCATCACAGCAGAGGTTCCGTACGCTTCCAGCTGTTCCGGTTGGTGCTGCTGGTCAGCGTTCTGGCCCTGGCGATTTCAACGGCCGGCAGTGCCGTCATCGAATGGCACAAGCAGCGCGATCATGTCATGGACTCGATGCTTACCATGGCGCAGTCTACCGGCATCGCTATCAGTGCTGCCCTGGCCTTTCATGACCGCAGCGCGGCCACCGAAGCACTGCAGGTACTGTCCGCCCAGAAGAACATCATGGCAGCCGCGGTTTACACCCCCGAGGGAGATCGCCTGGCCAGCTTCGGCGATAGTGCCAGGCTGCCGGGCGACGTTCGCCAACTAAGCGAACATTTGCCCAGTTTCAGTCTGTTGACTCTCTCGACCACGCTGCTTCAGCCAGTCGTGCTCGACGGTTCGACCATCGGCTACCTTTTCATTCATGCCAGCCTGATGGAATACCGCCAAGCCTATGTGCTACAGGCTTTCTTTTCCAGCGCTGCCAGCCTGCTGGGGCTGCTGCTGGCGATTGGACTTGGTTCTCGTTTCATCGACCGCATCGTCAGCCCGGTGAAACAACTGGCAGATACCGCGCGTGAAGTGCGCGAAAAGCGGAACTTCATGCTGCGGGCTGCACCGCCCGCTCCGGATGAACCCCGCCATGAGATCACCGAGTTGATCGAAAGCTTCAACGAGATGCTGAGCGAAATAGAACAACGCAACCAGGAACTGGCTGCCTATCAAGGCAACCTGGAAAACAAAGTGCAGGAACGCACCACCGCCTTGTTCGCCGCCAACCGGGAACTGCAGCTGGCCAAGGAAGTCGCCGAGGCCGCGACCCTCGCCAAGTCGCGCTTCTTGGCCGCTGCCGGTCATGATTTGCGGCAACCGATACAGGCCATCAACCTGTTCAAGGATGCGCTGGATGGAACCACATTGAGCGAAGAACAACAGCGCATCAGCGCATACCTGGCGCTGTCGGCCCAAAACCTCTCGGATATTTTGGATTCTTTGCTCGAGGTCTCGAGACACGATACCGGAGCCATCACGCTCAAACCCGAGCGCATCGATCTCAATGATCTGTTTCGCGATATTGACCAGCAGTTTTCGACACTGGCCTCGGCGAAGACCTTGCGCTTCAAGCTTTACTTCCCGCCCGTGGGGATGACCCTATTCACCGACAGAAAATTGCTGCAGAGCCTGCTGAACAACATAATTTCCAATGCCATCAAGTACACCGAGCAGGGCGGCATTCTGATCGGCGTCCGCCGGCGGGGCGATCAGGCACTGCTCCAGGTCTGGGACACCGGCATCGGCATCGCACCGGAACAAATCGGCAATATTTTTGATGAGTATTTCCAGGTGAGCAATCCAGAGCGTGACAAGGCCAAGGGTTTGGGACTCGGTCTTGCCATCTGCAAACGTCTGGCCAAATTGCTCGAAACGGAAGTTGTCTGCCGCTCCCGACCGGGCAAAGGCAGCGTGTTCGAGTTCAGACTGCCGCTGCAGAAGGACGCCGGGAGCAATTGAATTTACCCCCGGCGGTCGGCTTACTGACTACCCTGGGACATCGTCAGCATCAGGTCATTGATACGCTTGACGAAGGTCGCCGGGTCATCCAGCTGCCCACCCTCGGCCAGCAAGGCCTGCTCGAACAGCACCGCCGCCCAATCATCAAATTTCTTCTCTTCGTACTTGAGGCGCAGCACCACGGGGTGGCGCGGGTTGATTTCGAGGATAGGTTTCGCTGCGGGTGCCGACTGGCCCGCTGCCTTGAGGATGCGTGAGAGGTTGCCGGAGACGTCGTGCTCGTCGGCCACCAGGCAGGCGGGACTGTCGGTCAGGCGATGCGTGACACGCACTTCCTTGACGCGCTCGGCGAGCGACTTGCCGATCTTGTCGGTCAGGTCCTTGAACTCGTCGGCATCCTTGGCCTGTTCCTGCTTCTCGGCTTCGTCTTCGAGTTTGCCGAGGTCGAGGCCACCCTTGGCCACCGACACCAGTTGCTTGCCCTCGAACTCGGTGAGGTGGCTGACCACCCATTCGTCAACCCGATCCGACAGCAGGATCACTTCGATGCCCTTCTTGCGGAAGACCTCGAGATGCGGGCTGTTCTTGGCGGCATTGAAGGTCTCGGCAGTGACGTAGTAGATCTTCTCCTGCTCGGGCTTCATGCGGCCGATGTAATCGGCGAGCGACACGGTTTCGTCGGCAGTATTGGCCTGCGTCGAAGCGAAGCGCAACAAGGCGGCGATTTTCTCCTTGTTGGAAAAGTCTTCGCCGATACCCTCTTTGAGCACCTTGCCGAATTCACCCCAGAACTGGGTGAATTTCTCTTTCTCGTTCTCGGCGAGATCGGCCAGCATGCCCAGCACCTTGTTGGTACAGCCCTTGCGAATAGCTTCGATGTCCTTCGATTCCTGCAAAATCTCGCGCGAGACGTTGAGCGGCAGGTCGGCAGAGTCCACCACACCGCGGACGAAACGCAGATACAGCGGCATGAGTTGCTCGGCATCGTCCATGATGAAGACCCGACGCACGTAAAGCTTGATGCCGTGGCGCGCATTGCGATCCCACAGGTCGAAAGGGGCGCGACCGGGAATGTAGAGCAGTTGCGTGTATTCGCTCTTGCCCTCGACACGGGCATGCGTCCAGGCCAGCGGATCGTCGTAGTCGTGGCCGACGTGCTTGTAGAAGGCCTTGTAATCGTCTTCGCTGATGTCGTTTTTCGACTTGGCCCACAGGGCAGAGGCCTGATTGACGGTCTCATCTTCGTCGGTTTCGACCTGCGCTTTCTTCTCCTCATCCCACTTCTCGCCCTTCATCACGATCGGCTGGACGATGTGATCGGAATACTTGTGGACGATCGATTTCAGTTTCCAGCTCGAGAGCAGATCATCCTGATCGGCGCGCAGGTGCAGCGTAATTTCAGTGCCGCGCACCGGGCGGTCGATCATGGCGATGGTGTATTCGCCGCCACCGTCGGAAGCCCACTCGACGCCCTGAGCGGCACTTTCGCCGGCACGGCGCGTGCGCACCGTCACCTGGTCGGCAACGATGAAGGAAGAATAGAAACCGACACCGAACTGGCCGATCAGGTGCGCATCCTTTTGCTGGTCGCCGGTGAGCTGCGAGAAAAACTCGCGCGTGCCGGATTTGGCGATGGTACCGAGGTTGGCGATCACCTCGTCGCGGTTCATGCCAATGCCGTTGTCGGCGATGGTCAGCGTACGCGCTGCCTTGTCGTAGCCGATGCGGATCTTGAGTTCCTCACCACCCTCCATCATCGCGGCATTGTGCAGCGATTCGAAGCGCAGCTTGTCGCAGGCATCCGAGGCGTTGGAAATCAACTCACGCAGAAAGATTTCGCGGTTGCTGTAGAGCGAATGAATCATGAGGTGCAGCAGTTGCTTCACCTCGGTCTGGAATCCTAGGGTTTCCTGGCTGGAATTGGCGGCAGCGGTAGCGGTCATGCGGTGTCCTCCGAACTAACAAACAAATGAGTCGGAGAAATAGGGTCGCCAATAGGGTTTTCAAGCCCGCCGGCCGCAATTACCCTCGATGAGTGGCAATTTCCTTCAGCAAGCGCTGGTTTGCTTCTGCCAAATCATGGTGTTGCTCGGCCATCAGGTGAAAAACGGTTTTCAGGGCGCCCAACAAGGCGGCGGTGCTGTTGTCCTGCGACTGCATCTCCAGCTCATAGGCAACCTGTGCCGACTCACCAGCATCCATGCGTGCGATCTGGCGTGCCATGACCTGATCTTCGCCGAGAATGTGGAAGGCCAGCCAGGCCGAGAGAAAGCCGTGGAAAGTTTCGGCCGGGTGTTTCATCGCACCGCGCACACGCCACATGCTGGTGAGTTGCTCGACGAACTGGTGATGATGCTTGATGTGCAGATCGACATGGCGCGCATCGAGCCCGGCCTTCTGCATCAAGGTTTCTTCGTCACTGAAGTGCTCGCGCGCGTAATCGGCCAACTGCTTGAACAGGATCTGCATGCGGCCCTCCGATAGCTCATCGCCGCCCAGCATGACATTGCCCAACTCGTTGGTGATATCGACCAAGCGGTGGTGCTGCGCATCAACCACTTCAATACCGGTGAAAAAGTGCCGGTTCCAGATAAATGCATCCATGTTCGCGCTCACTCGTAACGAATTTCAACCACTTCAACTTCGCGCAGGCCCACCGGGCTCTGCAAGCGAACCACATCACCCTCGCGCGCCTTCAACAGCGCCCGCGCCAGCGGTGAGATCCAGCTGATCGCCCCGACCGCGGGATCAGCTTCGTCCACACCGACAATGCGGTAACTGGCTTCACCAACCTCACCAGTTCCCGCAGCACCCTGAAAACTGACCGTGACCGTGGCACCAAAAAACACTTGCTCCAGATTCACCTGCAGCGCCGCATCAACCACTTCGGCATTGTCCAGCCGCTTGGTCAGGTAACGCAAGCGCCGATCGATTTCGCGCAGCCGTTTTTTGCCGTAGATGTAGTCGCCATTTTCCGAACGGTCACCATTACCCGCAGCCCAGGATACGACCTGAACGATATGCGGTCGTTCAACTTTCACCAGTCGCTCGAATTCTTCACGCAAGGCGGCATGGCCGGCGGGCGTCATGTAGTTTTTCGTCCCGACCGGTAATGACGGAACGCCGATGGACTCCTCGTCGTCCTCATCACCTTCAGGTTCTTTGACAAAGGCTTTGTTCATCTGGGTTTGCTGTTGGTGCGAATCCAGGCTGCAAAAGCCGCTTCGTCAAGATCGCCGGCGGCAAGATCAAGGATAGTCACTGTCGCCTCCGCCTGCCCCACGACCAAACGATAGCCATTCAGTAACAGAAAGAGGCCGACTGCCAGAAACGCGGCACGCTTGTTGCCATCGACGAAGCAGTGGTTCTTCACCAGTCCGAATCCATAGGCGGCAGCAAGATCGGCGAAATCCGGATGGCCGTAACCGAGCAGGTTCAACGGTCGCGCCAAGGCTGAATCCAGCAGGCCTTCATCGCGCAGGCCTGACGCGCCACCATGGTCCGCAAGACTCTCATCATGGAGCAGCATCAATGCCTGCTTGTCGATCCAACGCCAATTCATTTGGCAAGCGCATGAAATGTGTCGCGATACTCCCGCATGAATTCACGCCCCAAAGCGATCTGATCATCGAGTGCGGGATCGTAAGGCGTAAGGGCGGCTCCATGTGGAGTATCGGTAAGAAAGACCGTTTCTCCCTTTTCCAACTTCAGGCGCGCCAATACCTCCTTGGGCAGGATGACGCCGACGGAATTACCAATCTGGACAAGCTTGAGGGTGTGCATGGCCATCTCCTTGTTATAACACTCGTTAATACTACCGCAGCTCCAACCCTGTTTCAAGCGCTGCCCGCGACAGCGCTGCCCGCGTATTATCTGCCGTCCCGCCAGCGCCGACTTTTCAAATGCAGAAAAACTGGAGAACCCCCGTCCTCGTCCTCATCTGCGGCGGCCTGATCATGTCGCTCGGCATGGGTGTGCGCCACGGCTTTGGCCTGTTTTTGCAACCGATGACGCTGGATCACGGCTGGGGGCGCGAGACCTTCGCCTTCGCGCTGGCGATGCAGAACCTGCTGTGGGGCATCACCCAGCCACTCACCGGCCTGATCGCCGACCGCTACGGCGCCGGCAAGGTGCTGATCACCGGCACGGTGCTCTACGTACTGGGGCTGATCGGCATGGCGCTCTCGACCACCGGCACCGGCTTCGTCCTGTCTGCCGGCTTCCTGATCGGCATCGGCCTTTCGGGCACGACCTTCAGCATCGTCTATGGCGTGCTCGGCCGCATCACGCCACCGGAGAAACGCAGCATGGCGCTCGGTATTGCCGGCGCGGCCGGTTCCTTCGGCCAGTTCGCGCTGCTGCCGGTGTCGCAGTCGTTGATCAGCGGCTTCGGCTGGCTCGAAGCACTGTTGATCCTCGCCGCCGTCGCGGCCCTGATGGCACCACTCTCCATCGTGCTGGCCGAACCGCACCGCGATCTCGCCGCCGGCCGCCACCAGCAATCCGCCTGGGAGGCAATCCGCGAGGCTTTCGGGCATAAAGGTTTCAACCTGCTGACGCTGGGCTATTTCGTCTGCGGTTTTCAGGTGGTGTTCATCGGCGTGCATCTGCCGGCCTATCTCACCGACCAGGGCTTGTCGGCCAATGTCGGCGTCACCTGCCTGGCACTGATCGGCCTGTTCAACATCTTCGGCACGTTCATAGCCGGTTGGCTCGGCCAGCGCCACAGCAAGAAACACCTGCTCGCGGCCATCTACATCACGCGCAGCGTCGTCATCGTCACCTTCCTTGCCGTCCCGCTGACGCCGACTTCTGCCTATGTCTTCGCCATGGC
>CAJBAP010000174.1 GCA_903950295.1 uncultured Rhodocyclaceae bacterium | reverse complement strand
TCTGCGAGGGGGAGACGTAGATGTCGTCGGGGTTGGCGAGGTAGGAGGTATCCGCCGAGCGCAGGAAGCCATAGCCGTCGGACATGACTTCGAGGCAGCCGTCGCCGTAGATGACTTCGCCCTTCTTGGCGTGCTCCTTGAGCAGGGCAAAGATGAGTTCCTGCTTGCGCAGGCGGTTTGCACCTTCGATGCCAACGGCAGCGGCCATGTCGAGCAACTGGCTGACATGGTGGTTCTTCAATTCGGAAAGTTGCATGGCTTAAGCCCGGGAAGGCGCGCACGAGAAGGCGCCTGTAGAAGATGGGGGAAGACTTGGAGGAGAGGGGTATTGCTGCGGGGCGGGGGAAGTATCAGTCGTGCCCCGTGTTGCCTGAAATCCCGAAGGGGTGAGATCTCAGGCGAAATGTAAATGGATCAGAGGTTGCTGTCAATGAATGCGGTCAATTGCGACTTCGAGAGGGCACCGACCTTGGTGGCCTCGACATTGCCGCCCTTGAACAGAATGAGAGTGGGAATGCCACGGATACCGTATTCGCCCGGGGTTTTGGGGTTCTCGTCAATGTTCAGTTTGGCGACTTTGAGTCGACCACCGTAATCCCTGGCCACTTCGTCCAGAATGGGGGCAATCATCTTGCAAGGCCCGCACCACTCGGCCCAGTAATCGACCAGAACCGGGATAGGGGAATCCAGAACGTCGCTCTTGAAATTGGCGTCGGTGACGTATTGGATATGTTCGCTCATGGGCTTCACTTTTCAGGTATCTATTGGAAGGGCGAAATCCTAGCAGAAAAAACGCCTCAGGCGGCAGCTTGAATCGGTATCTTCTGACTGCGATGGGTGATGCGGTTTTTTGCATCGACATACACCAGATCGGGTTCGTGCTTGGCCAATTCGATCTCGCTGAAGGCTGCGTAAGTGCAGATGATCAGCAGGTCGCCGGCGGCGGCCTTGCGTGCGGCGGCTCCATTTACGGAAATGGTGCCGGAACCGCGTTCGGCGCGAATGGCGTAGGTAGAAAAGCGATCGCCGTTGGTAACGTTATAAATGTCGATCTGCTGATACTCGCGGATGTCCGCAGCGTCCATCAGGTGCTCGTCGATAGCGCAGGAACCCTCGTAATGAAGTTCGGCCTGGGTGACTGTGACGCGGTGCAGCTTGGATTTCAACATGGTGCGTTGCATGGACGCTCTCCATTTTTGCGGGGGTGGAAGATTATTGGATCTCTAAGTTATCGATCAGTCGCGTACTGCCCAAACGAGCTGCGGCCAAAACGACCAGTTCGGCATCCTGAACGGAAGGCGATTGTAAATCAAGCTTTCGCCGCACTGCAACATAGTCGGGAATCCAACTATTGGCCCGCAATTCCGTCAAAGCTGCTGCTTCGAGGCTGGCGTAGTCGTGATTGCCATCTCGGATGGCCGTTGCCACCTGATTCAGCAGGCGATGTAACCGGGGTGCTTCGCCCCGTTCGTCTGGTGACAAAAAGCCATTGCGTGAAGAAAGTGCCAGACCGTCGGGAGCGCGCACGGTAGCACCGGGAATTATTTCTATCGGCAGGGCGAATTCGCGCACCATGGCCGAGAGCACCATGAACTGCTGGAAATCCTTCTTGCCAAACAGGGCTGCCTGGGGCTGGATGATGGCGAACAGTTTCAGTACTACCGTCGCGACGCCGCGAAAATGTCCTGGCCGGAATTCGCCCTCGAGAATATTCGCATGCTCTGCGGGTGGTTCGACCGCATAGCGTTGCGGTGTCGGGTACAACTCACCCTCGCTGGGCGCGAACAGGTGGTCGACGCCAGCGGCGGCGAGTTTCTCGCAATCTGCCGCGAAGGTACGCGGATATTTCTCGAAATCCTCACCTGGACGAAACTGCAGGCGGTTTACAAAAATCGAGGCGACGACGCAGTCGCCGTGCTGGCGTGCCTGCCGCATCAGGGCAATATGGCCTTCGTGCAAATTACCCATGGTGGGCACAAAGACAACACGTCCGACAGGCTTCAAGGCAGCGCGCACGCCGGCGATGGTTTCATGGATTTGCATCAGAACAGGCTCAGTAACAGTGTTCCGGACCGGGATAGCTGCCGTCTTTCACGGCCGCGACGTAGGCGTTGACCGCACCCTCGATGCTTTGTGCCTCCGCCATGAAGTCTTTGACGAAACGCCCCTTCTTGCCGGGGTAGATGCCCAGCATGTCGTGCAGCACCAGTATCTGACCGGAACAGTCAGGGCCTGCGCCGATGCCGATGGTAGGAATCGTTAGCGCCCGCGACAACTCGCTACCTAGCGTTGCCGGGATCATTTCAAGCAGCAGCATCACCGCGCCGGCCTGCTGCAGCGCCAGCGCATCGTTCTTCATGCGGGCGGCAGCCTGCTCGTCCTTGCCCTGAATGCGATAGCCGCCGAGTGCATGCACAGACTGGGGTGTGAGCCCAATATGTGCCCAGACCGGAATACCGCGTTCGACGAGGAAATGCACGGTCTCGGCCATCACCTCGCCGCCTTCAAGCTTGACCATTTCGGCACCGGCCGCCAGCAGGCGGACAGCATTGCGCAGGGCCTGCTCCTTCGATTCCTGGTAGCTGCCAAAGGGCATGTCGGCGGCCACCATCGCCCGTTGCACGATGTGACCGACGCACTCGGTGTGATAGACCATCTGATCCATGGTCACCGGCAGGGTCGAGGTCTTGCCCTGGATCACGTTGCCGAGCGAGTCGCCGACGAGGATGACATCCACGCCACAGCGGTCTTCGAGCGCGGCGAAGCTGGCATCGTAGCCAGTCAGGGAAGCGATCTTCTCGCCCGCCTGTTTCATGCGCGCCAATTCGGGCAGGGTGATCGACTTGTTGGAGGCTAGGTAGGTCATGGATGGCGAAAGTTGAAATGAACGCTGGCAAGGATACACAAACCAGCTGTGGAGTTCAGCAGAGCCGTTCGATGCGCTGGTCTGCGACACCGGCCAGCAGGTCGGCGGCCCGGCCGCGGCCGTCAATGACCAGTTTCGGGGCAATCTCTACCAGCGGTGCCAGCACGAAGGCACGTTCGGTCAGGCGCGGGTGGGGCAGTGTCAGCCCGTTGCTGGCAAAACGTTCGGTACCGAACAACAAGAGGTCGAGATCGAGTGTGCGTGGCGCATTTCTGATACTGCGCACGCGGCCGAAGGTGGCTTCGATGGCGAAAAGTTTTTCCAGAAAAGTCGGCGCTGGCAGGACGGCATCGTCCACTTCAAGCGCGGCCACGGCATTGATGAAGTCGGGCTGGTCGCGCAAGCCTACCGGTGCGGTGCGGTAGAGCGATGAGGCAATGAGAAAGCGTGTGCCCGTGATCCCATGAAGCGCTTCAATGGCGGTTCGGACGGTTGCCACGGGGTCGCCCAGATTGGCGCCCAGCGCGACATAGGCGATGACATGATCCGACAGCATACAAAACGGATGCGCTCAGTCCGCCTCGGTTAGCAATGTCGGTGCTGGCGGGGCGGCGTCTTTGTTGCTTCCACTCCGACTGCTGCGGCGCCGGCGCTTCTTCGGCCCCGTATCGGGCTTCAGCATTTCCTCGCGCTCGGCGTTACCGGCTTCCTGAAAGGCCAGCCACCAGTCGGAGAGTTCTTGTGGCGCTTCACCGCTTTGCGCGCGCAGATGCAGAAAATCCCAGGCGGCACGGAAACGTTGTTGTTCGACCAGACGGAAGGGTGCCCGTCCGCTGCGTTTTTCGAAGCGTGGCTGCAGGAGCCAGATGTCCTTGATGTCGCCGGCAATGCGGCGCGTGATCGCGAGCTTTTCTCCCTGCGTGTCGAGCACATCATCCATCGCAGTATGCAACGCCGGTACCGGTGTTTCCCCGTTCTTCTTGCGGATTTCCCAGTTGGCCAGCACTTCATGCCACAGCAGCGTGGCGAAAAGGAATCCGGGAGAGGTGCGCTTGCCGGCACGGATGCGTGCATCGGTGTCGCCTAGCGCGAGCATGACGAACTTTTCGCCCAGCGGTTGTTCGAGGATGACGTCGAGCAGCGGCAGCAGGCCGTGATGAAGCCCGTCTTCGCGCAGGCGCTTCAAGCATTCGACGGCGTGGCCGGAGAACAGCAGTTTGAGCATCTCGTCGAAAAGGCGCGCCGGCGGCACGTTTTCGATCAGCTCGGCCATCTCGCGGATCGGTGCCTGCACGATCGGGTCGAGGCGCAGGTCAAGCTTGGCGGCCAAACGTACGGCGCGCAGCATGCGTACCGGATCTTCACGGTAGCGCGCGCGCGGGTCGCCGATCATGCGCAGGGTCTTGCGCTGCAGGTCGCGCACACCGTGGTGATAGTCGAATACCTGGCCGGTGGAAGGGTCGTAATAGAGCGCATTGACGGTGAAATCACGGCGTGCGGCGTCTTCTTCCATGTTGCCCCAGACGTTGTCGCGCAATACGCGGCCGTGTTCGTCTTTCAGCGTGTCGGCGTCGTGGGCGGCACGGAAAGTCGAAACTTCGAGGGTTTCGCCGCCTTGCATGACATGTACGATCTGAAAGCGGCGACCGATGATGCGCGAACGGCGAAACAGTTGGCGAACCTGATCCGGCGTGGCGTTGGTGGCGACGTCGTAGTCTTTGGGGGTGATGCCGGCGATCAGGTCGCGTACTGCGCCGCCGACTACATAAGCCTTGAAGCCACCCTGTTGCAGGGTTTCACAGGTTCGGCGCGCGCCCATCGAGACATCCGCCGGGCGGATACCATGGTGCTCGGCCGGGATGGTTTCAACGGGGTGGGGCGAGGGTTCGCCGCGTTTGAAGACGCGGCGCAGCAGCTTGCGGATCATGCGAATTTTGTCTTTGAATGGGGCGGCATCATACCCGATGCCTAGCGCAAGCTGAGGATGGGCCAGCCGTGCTGGCTGGCGTGGGCGCGCAAGGTGTCGTCGGGATCGACCGCCACCGGGTGGCTGACCATTGCCAGGAGGGGCAGGTCGTTGAGCGAGTCGCTGTAGAAGGTACTCTGCTCGAAGGCACCCCACCACAGGCCGTGTGATTCGAGCCAGGCTTCCACCCGCTCGATCTTGCCCGTCCGAAAGGCCGGGGTGCCACGCGGGGCCCCGGTGAAATGGCCATTTTCATGAGCGGGGATGGTGGCAATGAGATGGTGAATGCCAAATTCGCGGCAGATCGGCCCGGTGACGAAGCTGTTGGTGGCTGTGACGATGGCGCATAGGTCACCGGCACTCGAATGCTTGTCCACCAGTGCCCGTGCTGCTGCGCCGATCACCGGTCGGATGCGTGTGGCCATGAATTCGCGGTGCCAGGCATCGAGCTCTGCACGCGGGTGCCGCGACAAGGGAGCTAGCTGGAATTCGAGGAAGGCGTGGATGTCGAGTGTGCCGGCTTTGTAATCATCGTAGAAAGCCTGATTTTTTGCCTCATGTACCTCTCGGTCGAGTACGCCTTTGCTGATGAGAAATTGCGCCCACTCGAAATCGGAGTCGCCGGTGAGCAGGGTGTTGTCGAGATCAAACAGGGCCAGATTCATGGTTGTCGGGGACGAGTTGGAGTTGCAGGGCTTCCTTGAGGAGTGGTAGTGAAGCTGGGCGATGGCGCTCAAGGGTGGTGCGGTCGAGATGGTCGAGAACAGCCATTAGACTGGGCAGGTCGCGCCGGCCGTGGGCCAGCAGATAACTTATCAGTCCTTCGTCGATACGGAGGCCGCGTTCCAGTGCGTGGTGGCGCAGGGCGGCAGCTTTCTGCTCGTCGTTGAGGGTTTTGACTTCGTAGATCAGTGCCTGACCGATGCGGGTGCGCAGATCCTCGCGTAATTGGAGCTTCAGTGGTGGCTTGCGGCCGGCGAGCAGGAGGCCGAGGCCGATGATGCGTGCGGTGTTGAAGATGCGAAACAATGCAATTTGCGCTTCTTCATCGAGAGCATCAACTTCATCGACGATCAGGAGGCCTCCGGGCGGAGCGGTGAAAGCCGTGGCGGCCGGGTTCACCAGAAGGAGTGCAGGGCGTCGACGCAGCGCCAGGGCAGCACTAGCCGCCAGCAAATGGCTCTTGCCGCAGCCGTCCGGTCCCCAGAGATAAACGGCATCGAAACAGCCGGGCTCAGCCAGCGTGCGCAGGCGCGCCAGCAGTTCCTGGTTTTCCCCGACGATGTAGTTGTCGAGACTGGGTGCCTGGGCAGGCTGGAGGTCGAGCAGCAGTTGGGTCAAGGGGTTCTAGGGGATCAGGGGGGCGAGGCGGTTGGTGGGGCTTATTCCGGTAAAATTCGCGCCTTCCTCGCGCGGCGATGCCAAACTGTGCGAATTATCGCCGTAAATCCACCTTTCAGCCCCGGCTTCCATCATGAACACAACTACATCCACCGCCATGACCTACCGCGATGCGGGGGTCGATATCGACGCTGGCGACGCGCTGGTTGAACGCATCAAGCCGGCCGCCCGCCGCACTATGCGCCCTGAAGTGCTGGGGGGCATCGGCGGCTTCGGCGCATTGTTCGAACTGTCGAAAAAATATCGTGAACCGGTGTTGGTCTCTGGCACGGATGGCGTTGGTACGAAGTTGAAACTGGCCTTCGAATTCAATCGCCACGACACTGTGGGGCAGGATCTGGTGGCGATGAGCGTGAATGACATCCTCGTGCAGGGTGCCGAGCCGCTGTTTTTCCTCGATTACTTCGCCTGTGGCAAGCTCGACATCGGCATTGCAGCGACGGTGGTCGAAGGCATTGCCCGGGGTTGCGAACTCTCTGGTTGTGCATTGATCGGCGGTGAAACCGCCGAGATGCCCGACATGTATCCGGCGGGTGAATACGATCTGGCCGGTTTTGCTGTTGGCGCAGTAGAAAAATCGAAGATCATCGACGGCAAATCCATTGCACCGGGGGATATCGTACTGGGGCTGGCCTCTTCTGGCGCTCACTCCAACGGTTATTCATTGATCCGCCGCATCGTCGCGCGCGCCAAGCCTGATCTGGCCGCCGATTTCCATGGACGTCCGTTTGCCGATGCAATGATCGCTCCAACGCGCATCTATGTGAAATCAATGCTCAAGCTGATGGAGTCCGTAACGGTGAAGGGCATGGCGCACATCACCGGTGGTGGTCTTACCGGCAACGTACCACGCGTCCTGCCCGATAATGTGACTGCCGTACTCGACAAGTCGGCCTGGACGCTGCCGCCGCTGTTCCAGTGGCTGCAACGCGAGGGCAATGTGGCTGACGAGGAAATGCATCGCGTCTTCAACTGCGGCATCGGCATGGTCGTCGTCGTGGCTGCGGCCGATGCAGAAAAAGCGGTCGAACAGTTAATGGCGACAGGAGAGTCGGTCTATCGGCTTGGTCGTATCGAAGCGCGGCAGTCCGACCAGGAACAGACGATTATTCGCTGAGGCAGGACGCTTCGCCTTACCCCATGCGGGATATTTCATCCCGCCAGTGCCGGCTTTTTAACTGCCCAGGCGGGCGCGCTCTTCGCGCTGGACTTCGGTGATGAAGCGTTGCAACTGGTGCTCCATGTTGTGGCTGAGCTTGACGAACTGACAGCCGATGCGCCCGGAAACCTTGCCGCCGCGCTGGACCTCGCTACTGTTGCGTACTTCCAGGTCGACTTCGAGTGTGCCGATACCTTTGAGTTCGATGCGTGCTCGCGGCAACACCTGGCCGTTTTCGAAGGGCAGCTTGCCACCCGGCAGTTCCGCCGCGATGCCGCCGATGCTGAGATCCACGACCGACAACTGCATGGTCGGGCCTTCTTCCCGCTTGATGAAGCAGGGTGGGCGTCGCATCATGGGCAACACCAGCCGAAAAAATTCACGCCGCTGCAATCGGGTGTAGTGATCCGGCAGGCGCGTGGAAAAGGCGGGTCGCTTCTTGTAATTGGTTTCGTAGACCGGGCCGGTCATGAACTGATTTTTCACCCCATGAGGGGCGCAGACGAAGAAGTTGCGTTCGCTTTGCATCAGCTTGCGGTTGGAAATCTCACTGCCGCCCCAGTCGAAGATCAGCATGTTCTCGGCTTCGACGACATCCAGCAGCACCGTGAGGACGGTCTCGCTGCCTTCGTGGAATATCACGCTTACCCGCTCACCGTCATTAATGAGTTGGTGCAGATAAAACAGGATTTCGCGCCGATTGTTGGTGGTGAACTTCTCGAGTTCATCCGCAGTGATGGTCTGATTGGTCATGCCTGATTTTTGGTCAGCCCAGAGTGACAGGGGCGAGGTGGTCGTTAATTTTCCCCAGCATTTTCGCAGTAGTTGCCGATTCCGCCAAATCGAGTTCCATATCGAGGGCGCCAGAGTCGCGGAATGATCGCAGCCAGGTGAGCTGACGCTTGGCAAACTGGCGCGTGGCAAAGGTGCCGCGATCGGCCAGTTCGGCTGCCGGCAGTTGGTTTTCCAACATTTGCCAGACCTGTCGATAGCCAACGCAGCGCATCGACGGCAGGTCGAGAGAAAGCTGGTACTTCGCCCGCAGACGCTCGACTTCGTCCACCAGGCCGGTCGCGAGCATGGCGCGAAAGCGTTGGGCGATGCGCTCGTGCAGGATTTTTCGTTCCGGTGTAACCAGTGCAATTGTCAGTAATCGATAGGGCAAGGGGTTGTCGCCCTGGGTTTGCCAGAAATCGCCGAGCGGCTTGCCGGTGAGGCGAAACACCTCGAGCGCCCGCTGGATGCGCTGGGCATCGGTAGGTGCCAGGCGCGCAGCAGTAATGGGATCGAGCAGCGCGAGTTCGGCATGCAGCGCCGGCCAGCCGCGCGCTGCAGCTTCAGCATCGATACTGGCGCGCAGTGCGGGATCGGCCGGCGGCAGATCGGCCAGGCCTTCGGTCAGCGCCTTGAAGTAAAGCATGGTGCCGCCGACCAGCAGGGGCACATGACCGCGTGCGGTAATTTCCGCCATGACCCGTAGCGCATCAGCACGGAACTGTGCGGCGGAATAGCGTTCTTCCGGTGTGATGAGGTCGATCAGATGGTGGGGAAAACAGGCCAACGTTGCGCGGTCGGGCTTGGCTGTGCCGATGTCCATGTCGATGAATACTTGTGCCGAATCGAGACTGATGATCTCCACCGGAAAGCGTTGTGCGATGGCAAATGCCAGATCGGTTTTGCCGCTGGCGGTGGGACCGATGAGGCAGAGGGCTGGGGGGCGGTGGGTCATTTACCGCGCATGAACATACGGTCGAGTTCGGCGAGCGATAGTTGCACCCAGGTCGGCCGGCCGTGGTTGCACTGGTCGGCGCGTGCGGTGGCTTCCATGTCGCGCAGCAGCGCGTTCATCTCGGGAATGCTGAGGCTGCGACGGGCGCGCACGGCGCCATGGCAGGCCATGGTGGCCAGCAACTCGTTGCGGCGGGTTTCGAGAACGCGGCTGGCGGGGTGCTCGGCGAGTTCGGCGAGCAAGGCGCGCGCCAGCGCGGCGATGTCGCCGCCGGCCAGAACGGTGGGCACGGCGCGCACCGCGAGTTGTTGCGGGCCGGCCGGTGCGATATCGAAGCCGAGAATGGTCAGGATGTCCGCATGCGTTTCCGCACTGGCGAGTTCGTGCTGGCTGGCGGAAAAAAGCAGTGGCACGAGGAGTGGTTGCACCGAGGGGCGTGCATCGACACTGGTCTTGAGGCGTTCGTAGAGGATGCGCTCATGGGCGGCGTGCATGTCGACCAGCACCAGGCCCTGCGTGTTTTGGGCGAGGATGTAGATGCCATGCAATTGGGCGAGGGCATAGCCGAGCGGGGCGTTGCCTGTGGAAAAAGTCGGTGCTGGCGGGACGGCGGCATTGAACGCTTGGCGGGCGAAGTCGAGATAGGCTGCTACATCCGGTTCATGTACGGCGAAGCTGGTTTGTTGCGGGACGGTGCTAGAAAAAGTCGGCGCCCCAAAGGGATTTCCTTCGGTCGCTGGCGGGACGGCGGTGATTTCCGCTCGTGCAGCCGCCAGCAGCGGCTCGGCCAGCGTGCGCTGCAGGGCGTGGAAGACGAACTGATGGATGCCACGGGCATCCCTGAAGCGTACCTCCGTCTTGGCCGGGTGCACATTGACATCGACCGTTGCAGGGTCGAGCTCGAGGAACAGCACGTAAGCGGGATGGTGCGCACCATGCAGCACGTCAGCATAGGCTTCGCGGGCAGCATGAACGAGCAGTTTGTCGCGCACGAAGCGGCCGTTGACGTAGAAAAACTGTTCCGCGCGCGAGGCCTTGGCGTAGGCGGGCAGGGCGGCAAAACCGGTGAGTCGCAGTGGCCCTGCCTCTGTCGTGACGTTGCGCGCGTGGGCGAGAAAGGCGTCGCCGAGCAGATCGTGGGCGCGGTGTGAAAAGTCGGTGCTGGCGAGACGGCGCTTGATCTGGCCGTTGTGCGCCAAGGTGAAGGCGACGTCCGGGCGCGCCTGCGCCATGCGCGTGAGCACGTCGTCACAGTGGGCATACTCCGTGCCGGTGGTCTTGAGAAACTTGCGTCGCGCCGGGGTGTTGAAATAAAGATCGGCGACGGCAATCACGGTGCCATCCGCGAGTGCCGCTGGAATGCTCTCCGCCGTGTGGGCATCCAGTTTCCAGGCGTGTGGTGCGGTGGCGGTGCGGCTGGTGATGGAAACGCGCGCCACGGCAGCGATCGAGGCGAGCGCCTCGCCACGAAAACCGTAACTGGCGACGCGTTCGAGATCGTCGAGGGTGGCAATCTTGCTGGTGGCATGGCGCGCCAACGCCAGCGGCAGGTCTTCGCGCAGCATGCCGCCGCCATTGTCGGCGACGCGGATGAGCTTTACTCCCCCTTCCTCGATCTGCACGTCGATCTTCGTCGCGCCGGCGTCGAGGCTGTTTTCGATCAGTTCCTTGAGTACCGAGGCTGGACGCTCGACCACCTCGCCGGCGGCGATCTGACTGATCAGGAGGTCGGGAAGCGGAAGAATGCGCGGCATGGGGTCGGGATTATAAGTGGTGGGGTAAACTCCGCCGCCATGGAAC
>CAJBAP010000173.1 GCA_903950295.1 uncultured Rhodocyclaceae bacterium | reverse complement strand
GTGGTCGCTGGTGCGGCGATGGCCATGAGTTCGGTGTCGGTGGTGAGCAATTCCTTGCTGTTGAAACGCTGGAAATCCGGGAGAAACTGAAAATGGAAACAACGACGATCAAGGTGGATGGCATGACCTGCGGCGGCTGCACGGCCAGCGTGACCAGGGTGCTGAGTGAATTGCCCGGTGTGGCGAAGGTAGAGGTAGTGCTGGAACCGGGCCAGGCAACGGTCGAGTTCGATGCCGGGCAGGTGAGCCGCGCCAGCTTGTGTGCAACGATCGAGGATGCCGGTTTCGAAGCGACTTGAATTCATTGATGCCGCTATAATTCGGCCTTTTTACGCAGGAGTCTCCCGTGGCCTTGAATAATGTCCCCTCCGGCAAGGATTTGCCGAACGATTTCAACGTGATCATCGAAATATCGATGCGTTCCGATCCGATCAAATATGAGGTGGACAAGGATTCCGGCGCGATCTTTGTCGATCGCTTCATGTCGACCGCCATGCACTACCCCTGCAATTATGGCTACATCCCGCACACCATCGCCGGTGACGGTGATCCGGTCGATGTGCTGGTGGTCTCGCAATTCGCGCTGCCGCCTGGTGTGGTGGTGCGCTGTCGTCCGGTCGGCATGCTGAAGATGACTGACGAAGCCGGTGAGGATGCCAAATTGTTGGCCGTGCCGGTCGACAAATTGACCCCGATCTACCGCGAAATCGAGTCGCCGCGCGACTTTCCCCAGGTGACGCTCGACGCGATTTCTCACTTTTTTGCCCACTACAAGGACCTTGAGCCGGGCAAGTTCGTCAAGGTCGATGGTTGGGTCGATGCCGAGGAGGCCAAGAAGGAAATTATGGTCGGCATCAAGCGCTTCAGCGAAGCCAAAGAAAAGCCCGCCGTCTGATTGGGGATTCTGGGCATGGCTGGTTTGAAGATCGCAATTGCCCAGATCAACTGCACCGTCGGTGATGTCGCCGGTAATGCTGCACGTATTCTCACCGTTGCCGCGACGGCCAAGGCGCAGGGTGCCGACCTGCTGCTGACCCCCGAACTGGCGCTGTGCGGCTATCCGCCGGAAGACTTGCTGCTGCGCCCGGATTTTTATCGTGCCTGCGAGCGGGAACTATCCGCGCTGGCCGATCAACTCGGGCGGCTGTCGCTACCGGCAATCGTTGGCCATCCCGCGGCGGATGGCAACCTGCGCTACAACGCCGCGTCACTCCTGCGCGACGGCCGCGTTGAAGCCACCTACCGCAAACATCGCTTGCCGACCTACGAAGTTTTTGACGAGGGGCGCTACTTCAAGGCTGGCACGGTGCCCGGCGTGTTCGAGATCAATGGTGTGCGCTGCGGCGTCAATATCTGCGCCGATGTCTGGGAAGCCGGACCGGCCAAGGCGGCCCGGGAAGCCGGTGCCGAATTGTTGCTGGTGCTCAACGCTTCGCCTTACCACATGAACAAGCAGATGACCCGCCATGCCACCCTGCGGCAACGCATCGCCGAAACCGGCATGCCGGCGATCTACTGCAATATGGTGGGCGGTCAGGATGAACTGGTGTTCGATGGGGCGTCCTTCGCTCTCGATGCCGCTGGGCGTCTCACGCATCAACTGCCAGCCTACGTCGAAGCGCTGACCCTTGTCGAAATCAAGGATGGTCATATCCTGCCGGGCGAACAATCGTCCGTGCGTCCCCTCGAAGCCGAGGTCTATGACGCGCTGGTGCTGGGCGTGCGCGACTACCTCGGCAAGAACGGTTTTCCCGGCGCCATCATCGGCCTCTCGGGCGGTATCGACTCTGCCCTGACGCTGGCGATTGCCGTCGATGCGCTGGGTGCCGACCAGGTGCGTGCGGTGATGATGCCCTCGCCCTGGACGGCGCAAATGAGTCTGGACGACTCGCGCGAGATGATCCGCCGCTTGGGTGTCCAGTACGACGAGATTTCAATTGCCGCCGCGATGGAGCAATTTGCCGTCACGCTGGCGCCGACTTTTTCTGCACTGGGCGAAAAGCCGGTGTGGGATACCACCGACGAGAATTTGCAGGCGCGCATCCGCGGCCTGCTGCTGATGGCGCTCTCGAATCGCACCGGCCGACTGGTGCTGACCACCGGCAACAAGAGCGAGATGGCGGTCGGTTACGCGACGCTCTATGGCGACATGGCCGGGGGGTTCGCGGTGATCAAGGACGTGTTCAAGACCTTCGTCTATCGCTTGGCGCATTTCCGCAACAGCCGGTCGGATGTCATTCCCGCCAACATCATCGAGCGCGCGCCGTCGGCAGAATTGAAACCCGGCCAGACCGACCAGGACAGCCTGCCACCCTATGCGGTGCTCGATGCGATCATCGAAGCCTACATGGAGCGCGACCAGAGCCCGCGCGAAATCATCGCGCAAGGGTTGCCAGAAGCCGACGTGAGGCGCGTGGTGACGTTGCTCAAGCGCAATGAATACAAACGACGCCAGTCACCGCCGGGCATCCGCGTCAGTCGGCGCGCCTTCGGCAAGGACTGGCGTTATCCGATAACATCCCGGTATCCCGACGAATGGAGCTAACTACATGAAAAAGATCGAAGCCATCATCAAGCCGTTCAAACTCGACGAAGTGCGCGAGGCGCTCTCCGAAGTGGGCGTGACCGGACTGACCGTCACCGAAGTCAAGGGCTTCGGCCGCCAGAAAGGCCACACCGAGTTGTATCGCGGCGCCGAATATGTCGTCGACTTTCTG
>CAJBAP010000172.1 GCA_903950295.1 uncultured Rhodocyclaceae bacterium | reverse complement strand
TTCGAACAGCGGCACGATGTTGACGTCGAGTTCACCCTCGCGGGGCCGTAGCAGGCCGACCTCCTTGAGCAACAGTGCAACTTCGAGGATGTCGGAGACACCCTCGTTCTTCGAGATGATGACGTTCTGGATGGCGTCCTTGCCATACAGGCGATGCATGTCGCGGGCGGCGTGAAAGATCGCCAGCTCGGATGCGCTCTCCTCTGAGTAGCTCCAGTAGGGTGAGGCGAGCAGACGCGGGGTGGCCAGTTCGGCGAGCAGCAGGGCGATGCGTCCCTCTTCGCTGCGGCGCGTGTATTCGGTGCCTGGCCGGGCGGTTTCGAAGAGTTCATGCACGGTACGCTCATGCACCTCGGAGTTCTGGCGCAAGTCGAGGGCGGCGAGATGGAAGCCGAACAACTCGACGGCGCGGCGCAGTCGGCGCAGGCGGCCGCGCGCCATGAGTGCCGAGCCGTTGCTCTTCAGTGACCGGTCGAGAATGTCCAGGTCGGTGGCGAAAGCGGTAGCGTCGGCGTAGGGCGGCGCTGCGGCGACCGGATGGCGCAGGGCTTCCATGTGATCGAGTTCGATTGCCGTGGCGGCCAGTCGTGCATAAATGCCGGCGATGGCGCGGCGATAGGGCTCATCGTTGCGATGTGGGTTGTGGTCGGACGACTGTGCCACCAGTTCCCGCAGCTCGGCAGAAATGCTAACCAGCAATTCGGACGAGGAGAGCTCACTGCCGAGTTGATGAACTTGCTCGAGGTAGTAGCTCAGCGCCTTGCGGCTCTGGGCGTTGAGCGCACTTTTCAGGATGTCGGCAGTGACGAAGGGATTGCCGTCGCGATCGCCACCGATCCACGAGCCGGGGCGCAGAAAGGCGGGCAGCGTGGTGGTCGAATCCTGGGCAATCGCATCCTCGATGCTGTTGTGCAGGCGCGGCAGCTCGCGCAGGAAGGTGGTGTCGTAGTAGGACAGCGCGTTATTCACCTCATCCATCACCGAGAGCTTGACTGAACGCAGCATGCGCGTCTGCCAGAGGATCAGCACGGCGCGGTGCAGGGCTTCTTCGTTGGCGGCGAATTCTTCGGGTGTCAGTGGCATGCGGTCGCGCTCATCGAGCAGGCGCGCGATCTGCCATTGACGGTCGAGGATGCTTTTGCGCTGCACTTCGGTCGGATGGGCAGTGAGGACCGGGGCGATATCGGCATGGGTGAAAAAGTCGACCAGCCGATCCGGCGCGATGCCGAGTTCGGCGGCACGCGCCGTTGCGTGTGCGAAGCTGCCTGCCTGCGGTTGTGCCGCAGTGAGTGCACGCGTGCGGGCGCGCCGAATGTGGTGCTGGTCTTCGGCGATATTGGCGAGGTGCGAAAAATAGCTGAAGGCACGCACCACGAGATTGGTTTGATCGCGCGGCAGGTTGTTCAGCAGGGCATCGAGTTCGGCGCGGGCGGCGGCATCTTCGCTGCGATGGAGGCGCACCGACAACAGGCGAATGCGTTCGACGGTGTTGAAGACCTCCGCACCCTCCTGATCCCGAATCACTTCGCCCAGCAGGCGACCGAGCAGGCGGATGTCCGCAAAAAGGCGCGCATCCTGATCCGGGGCAGTGCCGGGTTGAATGCTAGAATTTCCCGCTGTTAGAGGTTCGGCCGCCGCTGGATCGTTCATGGTTTTCCCCATATTGGATAGTCAAGTGACCCCCACTCCAGAGCGTATTGTTATCGCCACTCGCGAGTCGCGCCTTGCCCTCTGGCAAGCGGAACACGTGCGTGGACTTTTGCAAAGATTATACCCAAGGTGCCAGATCGAACTTTTGGGCATGACGACGCGGGGCGACCAGATTCTTGACCGTCCGCTCGCCAAAGTCGGCGGCAAGGGCTTGTTCGTCAAGGAGCTCGAAACGGCACTCCTCGATCGCAGCGCCGATATTGCCGTGCATTCGATGAAGGATGTACCGATGGAGCTGGGGCCCGAATTTGCGCTGGTAGCGATTGGACCGCGCGAAGTGCCACTCGACGCCTTCGTTTCCAACAAATATGCCCGCCTGGAAGACCTGCCGCCGGGCGCGGTGGTCGGTACCTCCAGCTTGCGCCGCGAAGCGCAACTGCATGCCCACTATCCCTATCTGGCCGTGACCAGCCTCCGTGGCAATCTGGACACGCGCCTGCGCAAGCTCGACGAGGGACAGTACGACGCCATCATTCTCGCCGCGGCCGGCCTGACGCGGTTGGGTCTGGGCGAACGTATCCGTTCGGTGCTGAGCGCTGAATCCTCATTGCCTGCGGCCGGACAAGGCGCGCTAGGCATCGAGGCGCTGGCCGACCGGCCCGAGGTTGCCGCCTGGATGCAGCCTCTCAACGATGCCGCCACGGCCGCCTGCGTGCGTGCCGAGCGAGCTGTTTCGCGCGCCCTGGCCGGTAGTTGTGAAGTGCCGCTCGGCGCTTACGCCGAGTATGCAAACGGCAACCTGCGCCTGCGTGGCCTGGTGGCGACGCCCGACGGCGCACGCATCGCGCGCGCTGAACATGCCGGGCCAGCCACTGACCCGGAAGCACTGGCGCTGGCGCTGGTGGCTGATCTGCGTGCGCAGGGCGCCAACGAGATTCTCGCTGCCCTGGGGTAATGAACGCCGCCGCAGAAAAATCGGTGCTGACAGCAGGATGCCAGGCTGCGCTGGCAGGGCGAAACATCGTCGTGACCCGGCCTGCCGGTCAGGCAACCCATCTGGCTGAGGCGCTCTTTGATCTCGGCGCACACCCGGTGCTGTTTCCCGTGTTGGCCATTGAGGATGTGACCGACACCGCGCCGCTACTCGACGCGGCCATCCGGCTCGAGCAGTACGACTGGGCACTATTCGTCAGCCCGAACGCCGTTGATAAGGCGCTGGCAGTGGTGCTGGAATATCGGCAATGGCCGGACACCGTGCATGTGGCGACGGTCGGTCATAGCAGC
>CAJBAP010000171.1 GCA_903950295.1 uncultured Rhodocyclaceae bacterium | reverse complement strand
AGGCGAGCTCCGCTCCAAACCGAGCAGACGCTCTTCCATCACGCCGAGCCGAGCACGGCTTTCCAAGACGAAAGCACTGGAGAGAGTGTTCATGTGTGAATTCCCGGCTGTCCGCGCCACGTGGTGATCATGGAGCAGAGCCTAGCCGCATGAGCGGCGGCGGTTAATACCGTGGGCGGCGTATTTTCACTACCGGTATACCGTTATTCATGGCTTCCCGGGGCAGGGTCGTGCCGTGGCTCACGGCCGCGCCCGGCCTTGCATTCAGTCGGGCGCAAGGCCGTTGTTGATGGCGTAGCGGGTCAATTCGGCTACGCTGTGCAGGTTGAGCTTGCGCATGATGTTGCGGCGATGCACCTCGACGGTGGACTGGGCGATGTTCAGCCGCTCGCCGATATGGGAAGACGTGGCACCTTCGGCGACCAGTTGCAGCACCTGGCGCTCACGGGCGCCGAGTTGGACAAGCGAAGGCTTCCCGGAGGAGGATTTGCCGGACAAGGCGCCCGCAACCGCAGCCGCGGCGTATGGGCACAAATACAGGCGCTGGTGCCGCACGGCTTCGATCGCCCGCCGCAGTTCATCACCGGCCCCGGCCTTGGCGACATAGCCCAGCGCGCCGGCGTCCAGCATGTCCAGAATATAGCGCTGCTCGGTGAAGGCCGACAGGGCGATGACCTTGACCCCGGGGCAGGCGGCGACAAGACGCCGCGTCACTTCGATGCCATTCATGCCCGGCATGCCGATATCCATGCAGACAATATCGGGGGTGGTTTCCCGTGCCAGCCTGAGCACTTCCAGGCCGTCGCCGGCTTCGGCCACGACGTCGACGTCGGGCAACTTGTCCAGCAGGCTCCGCAGCGCATCACGGAACATCTGGTGGTCATCGGCCAGCAGGATGCGCAGTTTCTGGTTCATGGCTGAATTCGCACTTCGATGCGAGTGCCCTGGCCAGGATGCGAGTCGATGCGCAGTGTCCCACCGGCAAACTCGGCCATTTCATGCATGTTGAGCAAGCCCATGCCGGTCTGGGTGGCGCCAGACTCCACCCGTTCCAGATCGAAACCGACACCGTCGTCGGCAACCGTCAGGGTCACCTGGGAGTCGTCGAGGTTCAGCATAATCTTGATCGATCGGGCGCGTGCATGCTTGAGGATGTTGGTCAGCGCTTCCTGGAAAATGCGGAACAGCAAGGATTCAAGGGCGGGTGCCAGTCTGGTTGCGCCATTCTCGCAGCCGAACTCTACCGGGATTCCGGTGCGCTGGGTGAAGCGGGCGGCATAGGCCTCAACTGCGGCGGCCAGGCCGGCATAGTCAAGCAGGGGGCTGCGCAAATCGGCGCTGATGTCGCGGATGCTGTTATCCGCATCTTCGATCAGCGCGCGGGTGTCTGCCAGGCGCTCGACAAGTTCGGGGGGATCTTGCGGCAAGGCCGTGGCGATGATGCCCAGATTGATCTGGATGGCGGCAAGATTCGGGCTGGTACGATCGTGCAGTTCCCCGGCCAGCCGCCGCCGGGTGTCTTCCTGTACCTCGACCAGATGATGCGACAACTCGCTCAGACGGCGGGATGTCGCGGCCAGCTCTTTTTCCATTGCCTCGCGCTGCCGCACACTCTGGCTGATATCGCGAATAGTGAACTGGAAGTAACGCTTGCCATCGATATCAATCATGGAGGCGCCGATCTCGACCGGGAAGCGGCTGCCATCTTTGCGGCAATGCCAGGTCTGATAGGTCAGCGAGATTTTTTCCGTCAGTTCTTGCAAGCGTTGCGGGAGGTCTTCGCGGACATCCGGTGCGCGCAGGTCGGCCCCTGGCATGGCGAGCAGTTCCTCGCGCGTGTAGCCATAGGTGCTCAGGCAGGAATCGCTGATTGCAATGATGCGGCGCTCGGCATTGAGAACAACGACGCAGTCGCGGGCATTTTTCATCAGCGCTTCGATGCGCCGCACGGCATGCTCGCGCT
>CAJBAP010000170.1 GCA_903950295.1 uncultured Rhodocyclaceae bacterium | reverse complement strand
CGTGCTTGGCCACGGTGGCGCCTGCGGCGGCTGCAACAAACGCGGAAGCCGTGGAAATGTTGAAGGTGTGCGAGCCGTCACCGCCGGTGCCGACGATATCGACGAAATGATCGTTATGCGGCACCTCGACCTTCGTGCATAGCTCGCGCATGACACTCGCTGCGGCGGCAATCTCGCCGATGGTTTCCTTCTTGACGCGCAGGCCGGTGAGGATGGCGGCAGTCATCACTGGCGAAACCTCGCCGGCCATGATCAGCCGCATCAGGTGCAGCATTTCGTCATGAAATATTTCGCGGTGCTCGATGGTGCGCTGCAGCGCTTCCTGGGCAGTAATCATGTCAGACACCCTTGAGGAAATTGGCGAGCATGGCGTGGCCATGCTCGGTCATGATGGATTCGGGGTGGAACTGCACGCCCTCAATACGACAATGAGCGGCCAGCGTTTTGTGCCGCACGCCCATGATTTCGCCGTCGTCCGTCCAGGCAGTGACTTCGAGGCAGTCCGGCAGCGTATCGCGGCGGATGGCGAGCGAGTGATAGCGCGTGGCAGTGAAGGGATTCGGCAGCTTGGCAAATACGCCGACATTCGTGTGATGCACGGGTGACAATTTGCCGTGCATGGGTTTCTGCGCATGAATGATTTCGCCACCGAACGCGTAGCCGATGCTCTGGTGACCGAGGCAGACACCGAGGATGGGCATCTTGCCGGCAAACTCCTGAATCGCCGCCACCGAGATACCGGCTTCCTTCGGCGAGCAGGGACCGGGTGAGATGACGAGCCGGTCCGGCTTCATCGCAGCGATCTCCTTGATCGTGATCGCGTCGTTGCGAAACACCCGCACATCCTCGCCGAGCTCACCGAAATACTGCACGAGGTTGTAGGTGAATGAATCATAGTTGTCCAGCATTAGCAGCATAGCGAGCCTATCCTTTTGTTCTATAAAGCTACCATTCCGGATTATCGGTATTGGCGCCCGCTATTGTCGCCCAGATCGGTCTCGCTATAAACCCTTGTCCCTTGCCGTTCAATCACGGCGCTTCATGTGGCACTCAGTCAATCCTCGGCTTGGAATACCTGAGCACGGCGATTATGATCCGAGAAGGAGGCTCCGGGTCGGGGCCAAGTGAGCGGGGCGGTACCGCGTTTGATTGCAAAGGGGCTGAGGGTGGGAAACGTTGCACGACTTCTTGTTGCCATGATGTGCGTATTGGTTGGCACGGTTGTGGCCGAACGCCTCATCTGAGCGCCGAGGGCAGCATGCAGCCGCTGGCGGAATTTCCCATGAGCGTTCGGTCGCAGATTGTCGGCGTACTGGCCGACATCGACGACACGATCACCACCGCAGGGCGTCTTACCGCAGCCGCCTACACGGCGCTGGAGCGCCTGCAAGCTGCCGGCATCAAAGTGATTCCGGTGACTGGCCGGCCTGCCGGCTGGTGCGACCATATCGCACGCATGTGGCCGGTCGATGCTGTGGTGGGTGAGAACGGCGCCTTCTGGATGCGCTACGCGGCTGGCGCAAAACGGCTCAGCACTGTGTTCGCCGGGCCACGCATGCCTGATCGACAGCAAAGGATCGAGGCACTTGCTGCTGAAGTTCTCGCCGCCGTCCCAGGATGTGCGCTGGCCTCGGACCAGTTCTGCCGTGTCGCCGATCTGGCCATCGACTATTGCGAGGACGTTCCGCCTTTGCCTCCGGGCGAGGTGGATATCATCGTACGGCTCATGGCAGCGGCTGGCATGCGCGTCAAGATCAGTTCCATCCACGTCAATGGCTGGTTCGGCGACTACGACAAGCTGACCACCACGCGACGCATGCTGGCGGAGG
>CAJBAP010000169.1 GCA_903950295.1 uncultured Rhodocyclaceae bacterium | reverse complement strand
GCCACACGCTCGCCGACGGTGACGAGGCCCTTGACGTGGTTGATGCGCGTCGTCATGCGCAGGATCACCGGTACCTGGAATTTTTCGGAGAAATCGAAGGCGGTCTTCGTCATCTCGTAGGCTTCCTGCGAATCGGCCGGCTCAAAAATTGGAATATGGGCGAAGCGGCCCCAATAGCGTGAGTCCTGTTCGTTTTGCGACGACGACAAGCCGACATCGTCGGCGATGGCGATCACCAGGCCACCGGCCACGCCGGTCAGCGTCAGCGTCATCAGGGCATCGGAGGCGACGTTCATGCCGACATGCTTCATGCAGCAGAACGAGCGCGAACCGGCGAAGGCGGCGCCGATGGCGACCTCCAGCGACACTTTTTCGTTGACCGACCATTCGGTGTAGATGTCCGGATAGGTCGAGAGCACCTCGAGCATTTCGGTGGAAGGCGTGCCGGGATAAGCGGCGGCGACGCGCACGCCGGATTCCCAGACGGCGCGGGCAACGGCTTCGTTGCCGGAAAGCAGCAACCGGGACTGGCTCGGTGCGGGTAGGACTGCGGCCATAGTGATCTCGCAATGAATGAAGCGGAAAAAATTGACCCGCACCGAATTTATCGGCACAAGTCGTGAAAGGAAACTGAGGACGTGATTATCCGGATTCGGCCTGCGTGCGTCTATATGGAAAGTCGGCGCTGGCGGGACGGCGCTGTGTGGCCGTGTTACATTTTCGAAAGGCCGCCCTGTTGCGGCGCACCATCTTCCCCGAAAGGTTGCCTCTGTTGCTTGCCGTTTTTCACTCCCTGATCAAGTTTGCCGGCCTGATTTTCCTGCTCTGCGTATCGGCTGAGGTGTTTGCCGGGGAGACGTTGCGCGTCC
Organism: uncultured Rhodocyclaceae bacterium; assembly: GCA_903950295.1. The sequence goes on along the minus strand of CAJBAP010000169.1, from coordinate 9,718 downwards.
TGGCGTGGCCGGGTTACGCCGATGCGGATCTGGTCAAGGTGTTTGAAAAGCGCACCAAGGCGAAGGTGGAAGTGACGCTGATCGATTCCGATGAAGCGTTGTGGCAGAAAATCAGCACCCGTGCGGCGCAAGACTACGATGTCTTTGCCGTGAATACGGCTGAATTACAGCGTTACATCAGCGCGGCCCTGGTAGTACCGATCGACACGCAAGCGATGCCGAATCTGGCCCGGCAATTGCCGCGCTTCCGTGAGCGAAAAAACATTCCGGGCATCATGCAGGGTGAGCAGGTGTTTGCCATTCCCTACACCTATGCCGAAATGGGCCTGATTTACGACCGTGACCAGATCAAGGAGCCGCCGTCGTCGATCACCAGTCTGTGGGACCCGCGTTACCGGGGCAAGGTGCTGATCTACAACGGGGGCGCACACAACTTTGCGCTGGCGGCGCAGGCGCTGGGTTTGCCGAAACCGTTCCGGATGGGTGTGGAGGATTGGCCCAAAGCGGTGCACAAGCTTATTGATCTGCGCCGGAATATGCTGACCTTCTACACGCGCCCCGAAGAATCCGTCGAACTCTTCAAGAATCGGGGCGCGGCTCTACTCTTCGCCAACTATGGCTCGCAACAAGTGCAATTGCTCAAGAAAGCCGGCGTCGATGTCGGTTATGCGATTCCCCGCGAGGGCGCCTTGGCATGGCTGGATTGCTGGGTAATCACCCAGGGAGCGAAAAACAAAAAGTTGGCCACGGCCTGGATCGATTATCTGCTCGAAGCGGAGCCCTCGGCCGCACTGGTCTCGCGCCAGGGGTTGGCCAATACGACGTCGCTGTCGCCATTTAATCAGTCCAGCGATCGCCTGGTCTGGCTGGAGCCTGTCGAAGATGTCGCCCGGCGGAACTTGTTATGGGAGCGCATTCTGTCCGGCGACAGCGCCGCGCGGGTGCTGCAGCCTTGAAGTTCGGTATTGCCGCCAAGATCGGCCTGGTGCTGGCTGTCGTCGGTATGGTGGCGGCCGGCACGACCGGGTTTTACGCGTATCAGGCGAGTCGCGACCTGCTCGTCGATTCGGCCAAAAACGAATTATTGACCGCGACGCAGGTACTTGCCCGGCGCATTACTTCGGCACGACAGGAGGTGACGCGCAACCTGCAGATTGTCGCTGCCCAGCCGGAAACCCTGGCGACGCTCGAAGACCGCAACCCGGCCAACGCCGACCGCGTTGCCGCGCTCTTCAAGTCGATCATGCAGGCGAATCCCGGCTACTTCCAGATCCGCCTGATTTCCGCTGCGAAGAACGGCATGGAGCGTGTGCGGGTTGATCGCGACCAGGGTGCGCTGATGCGCATTGCGGGCGAAGATTTGCAGGAAAAGGGGCATTACCCGTATGTCTATGAGAGCCTGGCGCTGCCCGCCGGGGTCACTTACTTGTCACGTATCGTGCTGAATCGCGAAGTGGGCGCACATGACGGTCTGGGCAAGCCCACGGCCCTGCTCGCGACGCCGGTTTTCAACAGCGCCGGCAAAGCGCGCGGGCTGGTGGTCATCAGTGTCGATCTGAACGGCATCTTCAGCCTCCTGCGTGCCGATCTGCCGGCGGAGTTTCAATTGTTTTTCGCCAACGGCAAAGGCGATTTTCTGATTCATCCCGACCCGGAAAAAACCTTCGGTTTTGACAAGGGCCGGCGTTTTCTGGTCCAGGACGAGTTTCCCGCCACCCAAATGCTGATAGAGCAAAAGGATACGCATATCGTCACCGAAGCCGGCGCCGGCCGTTATGCCGGCAGTCCTGTCGTTGCCGCCTTCATTGCCCAGCAGGTCAAGGTGGTTTCTGGCGAACCGAGCGTCATCCTCGGCTTGGCCCTGCCCCGCGCCAGCGTGGTCAAGCATGCCGACCGGCTGGGACAGGCCATGGTGCAGATCATGGTCGGCCTCAGTTTGGCCGCCATTTTTGTCGCACTGATTCTCGGGCGTGTCATTACCCGCTCTCTCAATACCATGAGTTCTGCCGTAGAGGCCTTCACCGGCAGCAATACCCTCGAGAATCTGCCCTTGCAAAGACAGGACGAAATCGGTGTGCTCGCCCGCAGCTTCGATCGCATGCAAAACCAGATTCGTCACCAGCTGGCCGAACTGGAAGTGCGCGGCAACGAACTTCAGCAACTGGCCTACCATGACCTGCTCACCGGCCTGCCGAACCGCCGCCTGATGATGGATCGTCTCGAGCACACCCTGGCCAATACCGAACGCTACAACCAGTATGGGGCGTTGCTGCTGCTGGATCTCGACAACTTCAAGACGCTGAACGATAGCCTCGGCCATGAAGCCGGCGACCAACTTCTGGTAGAGGTTGCGGCGCGCTTGAAGGCCTCGATCCGCCAAGGCGATACCGCCGCCCGCCTGGGCGGCGATGAGTTCGTGCTGATCCTCGAGCAACTCGATGAACGGGGCATCGCGGCTACGCAGGCCGAAATCGTCGCGACCAAACTGCTGCGCAGCCTGGCACAGCCTTACATGATCGAGATACGCGAGCGCTCGGGCGAAGTGTCGCGGCACAGCCATCGTTGCACCTCGAGTATCGGCATTGCGATGTTCAGTGACCGTTCTGTTTCTCCGGAAGAGTTGTTGAAGCGTGCGGATAGCGCGATGTACCAGTCCAAGGCGGCGGGGCGGAACACCTTGTGTTTCTTCGGCCGCGACCGGCAGATGCCGGCCGCAGGCTAAACCGGGGCCAAGCGCCGCTGTCATTTCCTCCGTCTTATGCGCATCGAACATCTGCGCCAGCGCCTGCGTACCCTTGGCGCCAAGGCTTGCCATGAAGAGCGCGTACTGCGCGCCTGGCTGCAGGCTCTGCCGCTCGACAGTGGCCCGGTGCCGGGGGCGGATTTCCTGCCCGCCAGTTTGCGTGCCGATTTGCCCGCCCTGACGGAGGCACTGGCAGCTCTGGCGCAGGTTGGTTCTGAACACACCGGCGCGGACGGTTCCGTCCGCTTGCTGGTGGCGCTGGCTGATGGCCAGACGGTGGAGAGCGTACTGTTGCCGCGCGATGGCGTGTGCGTGTCGACCCAGGTCGGCTGTGCGGTCGGCTGTACTTTCTGCATGACTGGCCGTGATGGTTTGCTGCGCCAGTTGGGTAGTGCCGAGATCGTCGCTCAGGTGGTGCTGGCCCGCGCTCGGCGTGCCGTCAAGAAGGTGGTGTTCATGGGCATGGGCGAGCCGGCGCACAACATGGACAACGTGCTGGAAGCGATCGAACTGCTGGGCACGGCTGGCGCGATTGGCCACAAGAACCTGGTGTTCTCGACCGTCGGAGACCGCCGCGTGTTCGAGCGGCTGCCACGCGGGATCGTCAAGCCGGCACTCGCCTTGTCCCTGCATTCGACCAGCGCGCCACTGCGTGCGCAACTGTTGCCCAAGGCACAGCGTATCGAGCCGGCCGAACTGGTGGAGCTCGGCGAACAGTACGCCCGCGCCACGGGCTACCCGATTCAGTATCAATGGACCCTGCTTGCAGGCGTGAATGACAGTGACGAGGAACTCGATGGAATTATCCGGCTGCTGAAAGGAAAGTATGCCGTGATGAATTTCATTCCTTACAACACGGTCGATGGCCTCAATTTCCAGCGGCCCAGTGAGGAGCGCGCAGCGGCGATGTCGCTCCAACTCTACCGCCACGGCATCCTGGCCAAGTTGCGCCAGTCGGCCGGGCAGGACATCGACGGTGGCTGCGGCCAGTTGCGTGCGCGCCTTGGCCTTGGGTAGGTGCCTGACTACGCTCGCCTGATTGCTGTTTCCAGCAGCGCCAGAAAGTCGCTCTCGTTGCTGACCTGGGCGACCTCGCGCGAAGTGACGGTGTAGCCGCGAGGCCGGGCAATCGCCTCGTAACGCGGTACCCGTGAGTGGAAGAGATGAGGAAAGATCCAGCGCGTGAAGTCGTCGGGATCTGCGGCGGCGATATCGGACAGTCCGTGCGCGGCGAGAAAGCCGGGCAGATATTCCGCGAGGAAGGCCGGGCGGAAGTAAAGCGGCTTCGGATCGGATTGGGCGCGCCGAATGAGTTCGGCTTCTTCATCGGGTGTGGTGACCTGAATGTAGAGAATCAGGGTGTGCTCGACCAACTGATCAATGACCGCAGGCTCCTCCAACTCGCACAGGCTACCGCCGACATCGTTGACGAAGTGGTTGTAGCCGTAGATTTCCTGGGCCTTGCGCACGAAGGAAGGAACGTCGCGCATGGCCGCGATCTCGCCTTCTCGGTACATCGCCTGGCGGCGCGAGAACTCCTCGAAGGGAATGCCGCCCCGTCCCGGATCTCCAAGTTTGCCAACAAATGAAAGCACCGGACCGAGGTCGTCGACCTTGATGTTGTTCTTGATATCAATCCAGTCACGCCGCAGCAGGTCACGCAGAAAGGGCACCTGCATGGCCTGCTGCTTGATGATGTCGAGGATCGGCTCATCGAGATAGCGCTTGCCGATGCGATAGTCGGCGGAATAGTGGAACCAGTCGTGCCGCCGCAGAATCGACGACAACCAGGTCTTCCCCACCCCCGACATGCCGAGCAGGGTGACTTTCTTGTGCGGCCAGGCACGAAAAGAGTCGGCAGTGAATTTCATGCGGGCGAAAAACGAACGGGTTCAGAAAAAGTCGGCGGTAGCGGGACGGCGTTAGCCGTCCCGACCCAGATCAATTTTCCTCCGGCACCATCTTGATTGCGCCGCAGGGGCATTCTGCGGAGCAGATACCGCAGCCCTTGCAGTAGTCGTAGTTGAACTCGAAGCGCTTGCCGGGGCCGAGCTTGATCACTGCGTTGTCGGGACAGACGCCGTAGCAGTTGTCGCACTCGAAGCAGTTGCCGCAACTCAGGCAACGGCGTGCCTCGTACAGGGCGTTGGTTTCGTCGAGACCGCCGACGACTTCCTCGAAGGTGGATTGGCGCCGCAGAATGTCCAGTATCGGCCGCACCACGTGGGGCGCTTCCGAGTAGTACCAGGTGTTGAGCCTCTCGATCCCCGCGAGTTCGTGCTTGGGCGGTGGCGCATAGGTCTGGCTGCGCAACCAGGCATCGATGTGGCGCGCGGCCTTCTTGCCGTGGCCGACGGCGACGGTGACGGTGCGTTCCGAAGGCACCATGTCGCCACCGGCGAAGATGCCGTCGTGGCCGGTCATCATGTTGGGGCCAACCTGCACGGTGCCGTCCTTCACTTCCAGCCCGGGCACGCCCTCGAGCAGGCCGAGGTCGACATCCTGGCCGAGCGCCAGCACCACCGAGTCGGCAGCGAGCGTTTCGAATTCACCGGTCGGCTGCGGGAAACCCTTGTCGTCGAGCGCCATCTTCTCGATGGTGATCTCGCCTTCTTCGGCCTGCTTGATGGTCGACAGCCATTTCACCATCACGCCTTCCTGCAGCGCCTCTTCGATCTCGAAGTCGTGCGCCGGCGCCTTGTCGCGGGTGCGGCGATAGACGATGATGGGCTCGGCGCCCATGCGCTTGACCGAACGCGCCACGTCGATGGCCGTATTGCCGCCGCCGTATACGACGACGCGGCGCCCGAGCATGGGCTTCTCTTCGCCTTCCATCGAACGCAGCACCGAAATCGCATCGACCACTTTCGCCGCCGTGCCGGCGGGAATGTAGGCGCGCTTGCCGATATGTGCGCCGACGGCGAGGAAGGCGGCGTCGAACTTGCCTTCCTTCATCGACGCTTCGATGTTCGACACCTTGGCATCGAGCTTGAGCGTGACGCCCAGATTGGTGATGCGCTGCACCTCGGCCTCAATCACCTCGCGCGGCAGGCGGTACTTGGGAATGCCGAAGCGCATCATGCCGCCGGCGAAGGGGCCGGCTTCATGGAGTTCTACGGTGTGGCCCATGCGGGCGAGATGATAGGCGGCGGACAGTCCCGATGGGCCGGCGCCGACCACGAGCACGCGCTTGCCCGACTGGGTGGCAGGTTTGGCGAACTGCCAGTTGCGTTTGATCGCCTCGTCACCGAGAAAGCGCTCGATCGAATTGATACCGACTGCCGAGTCGACATGCTGGCGATTGCAGGCCCCCTCGCAGGGGTGGTAGCAGACGCGACCCATGATGGCGGGCAGTGGATTGTTTTCTGTGAGCGAGCGCCAGGCCGCTTCATAGTCACCGGACTCGGCATGGAACAACCAGCCCTGGATGTCTTCGCCGGCCGGACAGGTGGCGTTGCAGGGTGGCAGGCGGTCGAGATAGACCGGTTTGTAGGTCCGCCAGGAACCGGTGAGGTTGGCGAGCGAGGAACCGGGGTCGAGGGTAATGGCGAAGGGCTTGTCCATCACAGCTCCAGGAGGTTGTATTTGCGAATGTTGCGGTCGGCTTGTGCCTGCAGTTTCGTCAGCGTGGCGACATCAGGCTGCTTGCCGAACAGGTGGGCATAGCGTTTTTGCGGCTTCAGATACTCTTCCACGGGCAGTTGTCGCCGTATGGTAAGCGCCGACTTCAGCTCGCCATGTTCGGCTTCGAACACCGGAAAGATGCCGGTTTCCTTGGCCAGGCGTGCCAGCTTGATGGTTTCGTGCGAAGCGCTGCCCCAGCCGAGCGGGCAGGGTACCAGGATGTGGATGTAGCGCGCGCCGCGAATTTCCATGGCACGTTTGACCTTGGCTTCGAGGTCGCGCAGATCGGCCACGGTCGCCGTGGCGACATAGGGAATTTCATGGGCCAGCGCGATGGCCGGCACGAACTTGCCCTGGCCGAAAATGTTGCCCGGTTGCGGACCGACTGCCGGCGTGGTGGCGGTACGTGCCGCCGCCGGCGTGGCGGAGGAGCGCTGCACCCCCGTGTTCATGTAGCCGCCGTTGTCGTAGCAGATGTAGAGCACGTCGTCGTTACGCTCGAACATGCCGGAGAGGCAGCCGAAGCCAATGTCTGTCGTGCCGCCATCACCACCTTGGGCGACGACGCGGATTTCCTGCTGGCGCGGGTTTTTCTTCTGCTTGATTTTCAGTGCGGCCGCGATGCCGGTGGCGACTGCCGCCGTGTTGCCGAAGAGCGAATGGATCCACGGAATCTGCCAGCTGGTTTCCGGATATGGCGTGGAAAACACCTCGAGACAACCGGTAGCGTTGGCGGCGATGAGTTGACCCTGCGTGGCCTCCATGGCCGCATCGATGGCGTAACGCGCACCGAGCGCCTCGCCGCAACCCTGACAGGCGCGGTGACCGGAGTTGATCGAATTGAAGCGCTTGCCCGACGCCTGCACGCTGCGTTCTTCGGGGGCGAGCAGGCGGTTGCCGACGGTGAACGTGCCGGTTTGGTAGAACTTGATGGGTTGGAAACTCATCGCCGCTCTCCTTAGTAGTTGCGTGCGGCGACAACGCCGACGTCACGCAGCATGGCCTCGGCCACGGGGCCGGAGCGGCGCTGCGTTTTTTCGCGCTCGAGCTGCTTGTTGACCGCTTTCCAGTCGAGATCGAGGAAGGTCAGCAGTTCAAGATCGCCGCTACAGGCTTTTTCGAACAGTCCGGTGAGCGACTTCATCGTGATGGCGCGGCCACCCAATCCGGCGATGACCGTGTGACCTTTTAGCCCCATGCCGGTGACGGCCATACGTACGTCGGTGGCGACGATGCCGCCGCTGCCGACGGCCAGGCTTTTTTCCAGTACGACGAAGCGCTTGCAGTTTTTCAACGCTGCTGCAACGAGAGCGTGCGGGAAGGGCCGGAAGCTGATGATGCCGAGTACGCCAATCTTGTGTCCGGCGTTGCGCATCTCATCCACCGTATCCTTGATCGTGCCGAGCACCGAACCCATGGCGATGATGATGGTTTCGGCATCTTCGGTGCGGTAGGTGCGGATCAGGCCGCCGCTGTCGCGACCGAACTGTTGCTTGAATTCCGCAGCCAGTTGGGGAATGCGCTCCAGTGCCTGCATCTGCTTGGCGTGGGCGAGATAGCGTACTTCCATGAAGGCTTCGGGGCCGACCATCGCACCGATGGAAACCGGCTCGTCGGGGTCGAGCACCTGGCGCGGTTCGTAGGGTGGCAGGTAGGCATCCACCTGGGCCTGCGTCGGCATGTCGATGCGCTCATAGGCATGGGTGAGGATGAAGCCGTCCATGCAGACCATGATCGGCAGGCTCAATTCTTCGGCGAGGCGGAAGGCCTGGATATGCAGGTCGAGCGCTTCCTGGTTGGTTTCCGCGAACAACTGCAGCCAGCCGGAATCACGCTGCGAGAGCGAGTCGGAGTGGTCGTTCCAGATATTGATCGGGGCGCCGATGGAACGGTTGGCCACCGTCATGACGATGGGCAGGCCGAGGCCCGAAGCGTTGTAAACCGCCTCGACCATGAACAGCAAACCCTGCGAGGCGGTGGCGGTATAGCTGCGTGCGCCGGCAGCCGAGGCGCCGATGGCCACCGACATGGCAGCGAACTCGGATTCGACGTTGATGTATTCGCAGTCGCTCAGCGAATCGTCCTTCACCATTTCGCCGAGCGCTTCGACAATGTGTGTCTGCGGCGAGATCGGGTAGGCGCAAATCACTTCGGGGCGGCACAGTGCCACCGCTTCGGCGACGGCGCGCGAGCCTTCCATTTGCTTAAGCATGGGCAGCCTCCTCCATTTCCTTGCGCACGATGTTGTAGGCCTCGGTGGCGGCGGCGATGTTGCCGGCTGCCACCTTGCCGGAGAACCGGTCTTCGATGGCCTTGATCACCGACTCGAGCCGGATCAGGCCCGAGATGGCGGCGAACCCGCCGAGCAGTGGTACGTTGGGTACCGGTCGGCCGACATGCTTCAATGCGAGGTCGGTGGCCGAGACGGTGCAGAGTCGTTCGGCGCGATGGCTCTTGACGAACTCGGCCAGGCCGAGTTCCTCGAAAGTCTTGTTGGTGTTGATCAGGATGTAGCCGTCGAGTTTCAGGCCGGCGAAGCAATCGACCTGGTGCAGCAGGGTCGGGTCCTGGATGATCAGTGCGTCGGGCGCCATGATCGGCTCGCGCAGGCGAATCTCCTTGTCGTCGATGCGACAAAAGGCCACCACCGGCGCGCCGGTGCGCTCGGAGCCGAAGCTGGGAAAAGCCTGGGCGTGCCGGCCTTCGTCGAAAGCCGCGATGGACAACATCTCGGTGGCGGTAACCACCCCCTGCCCCCCGCGTCCGTGGATGCGAACCTGGAACATTGCTTCCTCCTGTCTTTATATTTCAGGGCGGCCCAGTTGGCGCATGTCGCGCTCATGTTGCGGTGCCCGATTGCGGGTGAGAGTGTAACGCTTTACCATGCGGTCGTCCGCCTACCCGGCAGATGACTTTGCTAGCCGCTCCGCATCACCCGCCGGAGCGTATTTGATAATCATAATAACTCCAACAGGAGGAGACTATGTCCGAGACCCATTCCGGAGCCTTGCTGGCGTCCGGCGCCGATCCAGATCCGCAGGAAACCCGTGAGTGGCTTGATGCGCTGGAGGCCGTGATCAAGGAAGTCGGTCCTGAGCGCGCCCATTACCTGATCGAGAAACTCATCGATCTCGGCCATCGCGCCGGCATCAACCTGCCCTACGCGGCAAATACCGATTACATCAACACTATTCCGGTCGACCGGCAGCCTCTCGCGCCGGGCGACTACGCGTTGGAAAACAAGATTCGCGCTTATGTGCGCTGGAATGCGCTGGCCATGGTGTTGCGCGCCAACCAGGGCGATTCCAACCTCGGCGGCCACATCGCCAGCTTCGCTTCGGCGGCGACGTT